>CALAPX010000152.1 GCA_937888355.1 uncultured Spartobacteria bacterium | reverse complement strand
GCCGCATTTTTTGCAGGGGACGAGCCTGGCATTTTCTTGGGGAACGATGGTGACAAATGCGTTATTGCTGATCTTCGCTTTGCCTCTCGGGGCGCTGGTGGGAAGCAAAGTGGCGATGGTTGTCGCATGGGGTACCGGGGGGGTGGGGATGTTTTGTTTCTTGCGGCGGTGGGCCGCTTTGGATCGTGCCGCTTGGAGTGGAGCGGTGATATTTTTGTGTTTTGCCCCGGTATTAACGAGAGCGCTTGATGTCGAGCATCTCGTGGTTGTTGTTTCCATGGCTGTTTTGCCATGGGTGCTCTGGTCGGTGGTTGGACTTATTCGCAATGGAACCAAGGAGTCTGCGTTGTGTGCGGGAGCGTGGACCTCCGCACTGCTGCTGGCTTACGGCAAGACCGCAGTCATGGCGTTTCCTGCTCTATTGGTCTTCGTGCTTGTCGAATATTTTCATCAACCGCGCGGCGCGCGGCCACCATGGCGCATTCTTGGCATTTTCGCTGGTGTTGTATTGGCGCTGGGTGTGGTGCCAAACCTGCCCGCACTCCGGGAGACGGGGTTTGTGGCAATGTTCGAGTTCGGTCCGTTTGAGGGCTGGCAGAGAGCATTAAGCACGAAGAGTGCATTGAGTTGGTTCGATCGGGGCGGGATGCTGGGAGCCGGGATGGAAGATGGGTTTGCATCATCAACGACGAATGGCGGGACTTATGTGGGGTTGGTGTGCGGTGCGGTGCTTGCGATTGCCCTGATGCGCAGGGCGTTCGATTTGACCGAAACAGGCAGGCGTGCCAGGCTAATGTTTGTACTAGGGCTCGGCATGTACTGGTTGTCGTTCGGTCCAAGGAGTGTGTTTGGGGGCCATTTCGAGTTTTTGAGGTTGTCGGCCGGTGCGGCGGATTTCACGCCGGCGATTGCCTGGTTTCTTCTTGGGGTGCAGGGATGGATAATCTTCCGACTCGTGCCTGAGGCCTGGCCATATTCGCGCTGGATCGCCGGGATTGCTTCGCTGATTTATTTGTTTTTACCGGGGTTCCTGTTGCTTGAGTGCTTGCCGTTGTATGGAAATATCCGCGCGCCATTCGATTTTTACCAGGTGACCGGGTCGGTTTGCATGGTTGCAGCAGTGGCGTTGTCTTTAGAAGCATTGTTGCAAGGGAGTCGTTCAGTTTGGATCCGACGGGTTGGGGCGGTTGTAATGTTGTTGTGTGTTGTGATTGACCATGGCGTTTATGCCGTGCCGATGCTCTCCGGAGGCCTGCCACGCGAAGTGTGGAAGGATTTCAATTCCGCTCAGGAATTTCTGGAATCCGCGCCCGAGTCGGGGCGGGTTTTTCCGTTTTCAGGGAGGTATTTTTATCTCATGACGCCATGGATGTCAGGGCGTTCGTTGTCCACGGAGGCGTTCAACAACTACCTCCAGCAACGGGGTGCGGCGATTTTGCAAGCCACGGCATTCCTTGACAACACCAACCTCGAAACATTTATGAGGATCTCAGGTGTCGCCTATGTGCTTGTGGACAAGAGTGACCCAGACACCTCAAAATCAATGCAGGAGAGGTTGAAAAAACTTTTTCCGGTGGCATTTGAAAACACTTCCTTCGCGGTATTGGCCGTTGAGGAATCTCTTGGCGCCGGTTTCCTTGTGCGGGACTTGGTGCAGGCCAAGGATAGTTCGCCGGAGAACGCATTGGCTGCGCTGGGCGGAGCATCGCACAATCTTGCCATGATCGAACTCGCAAATGCTCCCGCTGAAATGCCTGGATTGCAGGGACAGGTGAGCGCTGGGCGGATCATTCCGCTTGAGGCACGCCCGATGGAGGAAGGGCGTCAGTTTCTTCCTGTGAGTGGAGGCATGAAATCCTATCAATCAGCTCGCTTTGGGGCATCGGACGTGGCTGGGTGGCTGGTCTTCAACGAAGCATGGCATCCTGATTGGCGGGCATATGAGGAGGGCATGAGTATTCCTGTGAAACGTGCAATGCTGGCGTTTTCAGCGGTCGAAACAAATGGTTCTGCTCCGGTGGAATTCCGATTTGAACCTCCCTGGTGGTATGACTGGTGCGCTTGGGGTGGGGTACTCGGCTGGGGTGGGGTGCTTCTCTTGTGTGGCGTTGGCACTTTGAGGAGCAGGAGAGAATGAATACGCTGGGAAAAATCTGGAGGCGTTCGGACGGGCTCGCGGCAGCGGTGGCTGCATTGATTTCGGGCGCGGTGTATTTCTGGACAGCGGCCCCGAATGTGACATTGCTCGACTCAGGCGAGTTCATCGTGGCGGCCCAGCATCTGGGAGTGCCTCATCCGACGGGATATCCTCTTTGGACTCTTCTGGCGTGGCTTTTTCAATTGCTCCCACTTGGCAATGCCGCTTGGGAGGTGAACCTTTTCAGTGGAGTCTGTGGAGCACTTGCCACAGGGCTGCTGGCGGCACTTTTTTCAAGCTCCACACGGTGGATGATTGGTGACCGGCTAGTGCCTTGGCGAGGGTTGAACACATCGGCAGCGATCACTACTGCTTTGCTGTTTGCCTTCAGTTTTTCCATGTGGTCTCAGGGGGTGATCGCGGAGGTTTATACGCTGCATGCCCTGCTTGTAGGGCTTTTTTTGACCTCGCTTTACGTCTGGCTCAGAAAGCCGGGAAGTGTGGCTCTTTTGTTTGTTCCGTTTTTTCTGCTGGCATTGTCGTTCAGCAATCATCAGCTCAGCATCGTATTGTCTCCTCTTCCCTTGTTGGCTGTCCTATTGGTGCGGCCACGTATTTTCTGGGATCTAGTGGCGTCGTGCGGATTGACGGCACTCCTTGCCTATCTCGGGTTTGCCATCCTTTCCGGTGACCTGCCTATTCTTAAAACGGCGATCAGATTCTTCTACTGTGTCCTGCTGGGTTTGGCTGTGTTGCTTGTCGCAAGACGGTTTAAAGTCCAGTGGCGCTTGATTGCCTACATGCCCTTTGTGGTCGCCCTTGGATTACTTCCCTACGCCTACATGCCACTCGCCTCATCCACGAACCCTCCGATGAATTGGGCTTACACGAAAACGGTCGAGGGTTTTTTCTTTTCGTTCAACCGTTCACAATACAGCGGGAGCCTCACCGGTCAGAGTATGCGGTCGCTCGGTAGCCTCATGGGAACAGGGGGTGGAGGTCGGGGTTCCTCTGGAGCGGAGGCGCGCGGACCCGAGGAACAGGCGTTGCTCCAGCGACTGCAGGAATGGGTTGGTTTTTTTTGGTTTCAGCTCGGTAAAAGTTTTACGCCGATCGGAGTTGTCGCTTATTTCCTGGCGCTGTTGGTTGTGTTGCGATTGCCGGACCTTGCCGCGCGAACGTGGGTTTATGTGTTGGAAGTTGCCTTTGTGCTCGCGGCGATCCTTCAACCGGTGGCGGATGGGGCCCGAACGGATCTTGGCGGGTGGTGGTTGCAGATGCCCTACCATACGTACACGAATTTCATTTTTGCGTTACTCGCGGGATTGGGAATAGTTGCAGGTGCCGCAGCATTGTTTGCCAAGTTGCCCGGTCTCTCATTTCTGCGTTTTGGGCTACCACTGCTGGCGGCATGGCCGCTGTTTTTCAATCACGATGGCTGTTCACAGCGCGGGCGGTGGTTTGGTTGGCAATATGGACATGACATGCTGAAAGATCTGCCGCTGGGAAGTGTAGTGCTTGGGGGCACGGATCCCGGAAGGTTTGTTCCCACGTACATGATTCTCGGAGAGAGTCCGCAAGCCCCCACGCTCAAGAGGGATCCAGGATTTGATCGTCGGGATTTGTATCTAATTACCCAAAATGGTGTTGGGGAGCACCTTTACCGGCGGTATCTTGAGGATCACTATGGCGCAAATCGCCCCAAGGCAGAGAGTTTCTTTGAGCGATGGCTCGGCCGCGACTCGATTTATCCTGCAACTCCACTGGTCTTTCCCACGGAGAATGAGATTGAAAAATCGATAGCGAAGGAGAGTGAAGCTTTGGGATCTGACCTCCCGGATCCGTCCCTGCCACACAGTGTGGTGACGCGCCTGTTGTGGGAGAAAAACCGCGACCGGCATGAGTTTTTTGTGGAGGAAAGTTTTCCACTGGAGTGGTCCTACGGCCATGCCATGCCTCATGGATTGTTATATCGCATCAACAAGGAGCCTGTTGAGAAGCTTCCGCCCGAGGTAGTGCGGGAAGATTTTACGTTTTGGGAGGGTTATGTCTCACGGTTGCTGGCTGACCCCGCATATTCTAAGGATTTCGATGCGAAGAGGTCGTTCTCGAAACTGCGTGCAACCACCGGGAATCTCTACCGGCATCGCAAGATGGAGGTTGAGGCCGAAAGAGCCTACCGGCAGTCGCTCCAGCTTTGGGAGGGGAATGGGGAGAGTATCTCAGCTTTGAGTGCGATGCTCTGGGAGCGAGAAGATTTTGAAGGTATTCTGGAAATGCTTGGCAATGCAGCGCAGGAGGATCCAAACAACTATTCCCTCTGGCGTATGTATTTCACTGCAGAGAAGCGTCAACAAATGGCAACGCGGGTTGCCGAATTGCATAACGCATTGGCAAGTGGTGAGCCTGACGAAAAGGTTGCCCGAGAGTTGCTGGAGCTTCACTCCTCCTTGGGCGACGCAAAGGCGCTACAAGATGAGCTTGAGGCATTGCTTCCGAAATTCAATGAGCACCCGGCCATCCTGCGCATGGCTGTGCGGTTGGCTGAATCAGCAAAACTGCAAAAGATCGGCTTAGATGCCGCACGGATTCTTGTTCTGGTTGAGCCTGATGATGCGGACAACCATTTATTGCTTGCACGGTTGGAAATCCAAGGTGGCCAGACCAACAACGCGATGGAAGCGGCGCGGGCCGCCATTATGAAGGGAGGGTTGCCGATCCGCGAAGCATTGGAAAAATCGAAAGTCTTCGAACCGCTCTGGACCCTGCCTGAGTTCGAGTCCCTCATCAGGAACTGACACGATCTCAGATGGCGGGAAGGGCTCGATGAATCAATTCCACCATGCCTCCGGCGGATTGCTGTCCGACTATGGTCACTTCTTCATAACTCAAAGGCGAGGGGGATAGTCCCGCGGCCCAATTTGTGAGACATGAAATGCCCGCTACTTCCATGCCTAGAGCGCTGGCTTGGATCGCCTCGTGGACAGTGGACATGCCAACGGCATCAGCACCGAGACGGGACAGCATGCGGATTTCAGCGGGAGTTTCAAACTGCGGTCCAGGCATGGCGGCATAGACGCCGTGGTGCAGTGGTTGGCTTGAATCTCTCGCCGCAGCCGTAAAAATCCCACGAAGGCGCTGGCTGTAGACGTTCGACATATCGAAAAAATTTGGCCCTCCTCGCAAGGGTGATTCGCCAGTCAGATTGATGTGGTCGGAGATAGACATCCAAGATCCCGGTTCAAATAAGGGGTTCAGTGATCCTGCGGCATTGGTTAAAATAATGCGGCGAATCCCTGCCTTGTGCATGAATTGAATATGACGGACCACCTCGCCTGCGCTCCAGCCCTCATAAAGGTGCACACGCCCCTGAGCGATCAGGAGTGGCTTGCTTCCAAGTCGGGCAAGGACAAAGCGGCCGGCATGTCCCGGAACTGAAGAGGCAGGCATTCCCTCAATCGCGGAGTATTCGAGCGAAAACCCACAGGGCACGCTTTCTGTAAAAAAGCCAAGGCCGGAGCCAAGGACTATTGCGGTTTCCACCCCTGATTCCCTGATTGCTGGAGGAATAGTCATGTGCGTCGATTAGCGGCGAGCATCGCTGTAAGCAAGTTTCTGCTGTGAAAAATCATGCTCATGGGTATGGCCGTGCCGATCCAATTGTGGATTGCTTTCCCTGTCACTCAAGCGCATCAATCGCGCATGAATCCAATAAAATCACGGCGCCAAAGCGGGGCTTCGTCCATTTTCTCAGGAGGTCCACGTGTTGTTGGTATCGTTGACAGTCCTGGGGCAATGCGTTCTGCGCGCCGGTTGAAGGCGGGGGAGGTGGATTTTCTTGAATGGCGCGCAGATTGCTTGGGTGGCCAAATATTCGACTCGCCAACCCCATGGATTGTTACGGTCCGGCACCCTTCCGAGGGTGGGGCAAACCGGCTTTCTGTGGTGCAGAGGCGGGCATTGGCACTCGAGATTTTGCCCCGCGCAACCATTCTTGATGTCGAGGTGCGATCCATGCCGCAGATGCTGGAGGTGATCACCGCTGCGCGTGGAGCGCATGTAGGAATTCTTGCATCGTTCCATAATTTTCAAAAAACGCCAACCACGGCCCGCCTTCAAGAGACGATCCAGCGCGCGTACGACATCGGGGCGGACGCCGTAAAAATTGCTACTGTCACTGAATCCGCCTCCGATATGGCGCGCTTGCTTGCTCTGTTTGAGCGTGCACCATTGCCTCTTGCCGTAATGGGGATGGGGCGCCTTGGCATGGCCTCCAGGATCGCCCTCGCGACGGCGGGGTCGGTGTTAAATTACGGGTGGATCGACCGTCCTAATGTTTCCGGACAATGGTCGGTTCGGGAATTGCAGTCATTGCTCGCGAAGTGCGTCAATCTTGCATAGCGCTTCGTTGCCCACTCTGCTCAAGAGCAGAGCTGATTGGAGTAAACTTGTAGCCAATCGCCTTTATGCCTTCGACTGTCTCCCGGATAAGTTCCGGATCCAGGTACCAACTGCAGTAAAAACCGGCCCAACCATCTCGGACAACCTTGAGCGCTTTGGCGCGACGCACGAGATCGGCCGGAAGGCTCGGAGGCTGTATGTCATGCCACCCCCAAGGATCGATTTGGCCAAGTGTTTCAGGGATTCGTGCCAGTCCATAAGTATCCTTGTAAACAAATGGTGCGTTGAGTTCCGTTGCTTGTGAATTGCCTTGGGCATCCTCAAAGAAAAAGACCGCCCTGTCGCAGGCGATTGGGTGGATTTCTGCGATCGCCTTGTAGTCTGCCGGAGATGCGAGCCCGTGAGGGGTGAGCCATGCCACCGGTCGAATGCCAGCGCTCTTGAGGATGTTCAATCCCCGGTTAGCCCTGCTTCTAGCCCAGGCCCTTGAATCCCTCATGACTGGACCTACCAGAGTGAGAAAACCAAGTTCGTCGGCAGAGACACGGTAGAATTCGTAATCATCACCGCTTGCGCCGGTATAGGGATTCAAAATGCCATCCGCCTGATGCGTGGTGCCGTGTTGTAGAACTTGGGCGCCAATGTCGATCCAGTGTTGGATTTCGCGGGTGACGGGGCTTTTTTCGGTGATGCGCTCCACGTCCAGTGTCCCTCCGTTGTACACGCCCGACCAATCTCTGTATTCGGGAATCAGGGCAACAGTGAATGGGGTATCAATTTCTTCGAGAGTTGCGCCCAGTTTTTGGAGGGTTTCGACATCAGCCACCGGTGACACATCCTCAATCCTGAAATACGCACGATGGTTTTCCTCGTGAGGGATTCCCAGCATCTCGTGAAGAAGATCGGCAAATGCCAGCGAGCGGTTTTCGTAGGTGGTCGAAATCATCGGCATATCGCCCACGAACCAGAAATTTCCACTTTGAACAACATACGGCCACTCGCGTCCGTCCATATCCCTGCATATCGCATGGACATGGACTTTTGCCGTGTTGACGATTTCGATGCGTGTCAGACCCGGGTCAAAAGGCTCCTTTTTCAGCTCGGTGTTTTTGTAAATAACCAGGGGATGATTTTCTCCCGACCAGGAATCGAGGCTGAATCCATAGTTCGAGACAAACGACTCGCTCGGCATGTCCCGCTCAAAATCCCATCCATATTGCCAGAGGTTGAGGCCTACCCAAATAAACGGCTTGGATGTGCGCTCAAGTTCACGGTTGAAAAGAAAATCAAGGGGCCCCTCGCGCCATGAAGAGGCCAGGTAGAACGTGGCATCATGGGAGTCGATATCCGCAGAATTGTAGTCTGATAGGGGTTTTCTGGTGACGCGGGCATCGAAGTGTCCGAGGAGGTTTTCCAATTTTAGAGAGTAGATATCCCCCAGCCATGCCCATGGTTGTCCGCGGTCATAGAGTACAAGGATACGTGGTCCCGAACGGCTGGATCCGGCTTCTTTCGACTCAAGTAGAAAAAATGCCCCTGCCAGCAGGGCGAGTGCAGACAAAGCAACAGGGACCGGGAGTCCCCTAAAGAGCGCGCGTCGGGTGGTGAGTGGACTTTTCATGGCGGTGGATATTCCGCGCACCATTCATCCGCTCGCCACTCCCCCGCCATGGGGGAATGCCCTTCTGGGAAACTCCTCAGCCCATGTTCAGCGGGAGTTGCATTTGGACCATATTATCGATGACTCCCGAGGAGATGGCGTAGCGGGTAAGGCTCGCCGTGTCATGGATACGAAGTTTGTCCATGAGGTTCTGGCGATGTTTTTCAACAGTCTTAATGCTGATGTTGAGTTCACCGGCGATTTGTTTGTTGGCACCTCCTTCGGCGATGAGTTGGAGGACTTCCACTTCACGGCTGGTGAGCTTCACGGCTGGCGGTGATGTCTTGCCGTCACCGCGTGAGGTGGCTTCGTCATAAATGGTGCGCATGCGGCGCGAGATAATCGGACTGTAGAAGCGTCCCCCTTTTGCCACCTCGTGGATCGCATGGGTCAGGAGATTTGATGGTGAGTCCTTAAGAATGTATCCGTGGATTTTGCCGTCCACGACCTGCTGGATGTATTGATCATTACCAAAAGCGGTGAGAAGGATGACTTTGACGTCCGGAGCCATGTTGCGCACCTGCCGAGCCGCTTCCAGGCCATTCAGGCGCGGCATTCCGATATCCATGAGTAGGACGTCGGGGCGTTTTTCTAGGGTTTGCTGGAGCGCACTGCGGCCGTTGTCCGCCTCGCCCACAATAGACAATCCGGGATCAGTGGAGAGGAGGGCGGATACCGCCTCTCGAATAAACATGTGATCATCCGCAATGAGGACAGAGATCGTCGAGTTCGCTTTATTGGTAGGCTTGGAGCGGCTTGGTGGATTGCTGGGGGTTTTGGTTGATGTTGTTTTATGGCGCGGAGCAGAGGCGCGGGGGGCTCTGCTTTTGTTGAGTTTTATTTTTTGCATCACCCACGAAATGCCATGGTTTGGGTGATTTTCACAATAGACCCGGAACAGGATTGGCGTTTGGGAGCAGGAGCCAAGGGCCTGGGGGGTAATCCCACACATGGGAGGGAATAAATATGATGGGTGATAACCCCGTGACTGCGCTTGGTCTTCAGGCCACGGAGGCAGCGCGGGGAGTGTCGCAGGACACTGCTTCTAGGGATCCGAGAATTTTTTTGACTGCGGCTTTCACGGTGAGTCCGTGCTTCTCGCGGAGGATAGGCACGGTGCCGTGCTCGATGAATTCATCTGGCCAACCGATACGTACGACGGGGGTGTTGATTCCCTTGTCGGAGAGATGGTCGATGACCGCGCTTCCGAACCCGTTGTTCAGGACATGGTCTTCCATGGTACAGAGGACATCGCATCCCGAGGCGAAGAACTCAATGGTTGCGGTGTCGAGGGGCTTAATCCATCGGGCATTGACGACCGCGGTCGAGATTCCGCGTTTTTCGAGTTCGGCGGCGGCCGGGAGGGCGAGCTCGCACATGTTGCCAAGGGCGATGATCGCCGCGCGTGTGCCGTGCCTCAGAACCTCGGATTTTCCGATCTCAAGGATGCTGGGTTTTTTTGCCGGAAGCGCGCCTGTGCCTGCCCCTCGAGGATAGCGGATAGCAGCCGGTCCCTCATGGTTGGCGATCGTCCAGAGCATATCCACGAACTCCTCCTCGTCCTTCGGTTGCATGTGGATGATACCCGGCACGGGACGGAGGTAGGCGATATCGAAAAGTCCGTGATGCGTCGGACCGTCATCACCCGAGAGTCCCGCACGATCCATGCACAGTGCGACATCAAGGTTCTGCAATGCGATATCGTGAATGATCATGTCATAGGCCCGCTGCATGAACGTACTGTAGATGGCGAGGAACGGCTTCATGCCACGTGTTGCCATCCCGCTAGCAAAGAGGGCCGCATGTTCCTCCGCGATTCCGACATCGTAAAGGCGGTCGGGATGCCTTTTAGCGAAATGAACAAGACCAGTCCCAGTCGGCATGGCAGCGGTAACGGCGACGATGCGGTTGTTTGTGTCCGCGAAGTCTGCGAGGTGCTTGCCGAGGAGTTCCGAATAAGTGGGAGTGTTTGATGCTGGTGTCTCGCCGGTATCGAGATGGAATTTACCGAGGCCGTGGAATTTATCCGGCTTCTCTAAAGCAGGCGCGTACCCTTTTCCCTTCTGGGTCAGCACGTGGAGTATGACCGGCTCGTTTTGGGTTTTAAGAAATTCGAAGGTTTTCGTGAGGAGGGCGACATCGTGGCCGTCCACAGGACCATAGTAGCGGATTCCGAGATCCTCAAAGATGACGCTCGGGGAAATAAAGTTCTTGAGTGCCGCCTCAGCCTTGTGGGCAAATTTGCGGGCACTTTTTCCGGCGATCCATTCTACAAAATGCGCAAATTTCTCATGGAGGTGGGCAAACGCCGGGTTCGTGGCAATGCGGTTGAGGTAGTCTGCCACAGCGCCAACATTTTTTGCGATAGACCATTCATTGTCGTTGAGAACGATGATAAGTCGCTTGGTCGAGGAGGATATGTTGTTGAGAGCCTCGAATGTGACTCCGCAAGTGAACGCCGCATCGCCGGCCACACAGACAACATGCTCATCGGTTCCGAGTTTATCGCGAGCCACAGCCATGCCGAGGGCTGCGGAAAGCGCGGTGCCTGCGTGCCCCGCGCCGTAGCAGTCATGCTTGCTTTCTGTGCGGAGCAGAAATCCGTTCAGCCCCTCGTATTGCCGGATTGTTTTCAACCGGTCGAGGCGGCCGGTGAGCATTTTGTGGATGTATCCCTGATGGCTGACATCGAAGACAAAGCGATCCTGTGGGGTATCGAACACGCGGTGGAGGGCGATAGTGAGTTCCACCACGCCGAGGTTTGGACCAAGGTGCCCACCAGTGTTCGAGAGAACATTGATAAGTTCCGAGCGGATTTCGGAGGCCAGTTTCGGAAGGTCCTCGACAGGCAGCGCCTTGACGTCCGAGGGAGATTGGATGGTGTGGAGTAGCGAGCGGGTAGAGTCAGGCATGGGTGTGGCGTTACTCCTCCACGTCATCGAAAGGTTTGAGAGAAGCATTTCCGCGAGCATCGCGGGCAATAAGTTGGATGCGTTGTTCGGCGGTATCGAGTTTTTCCTGGCAACTTTTTACGAGGCCAAGTCCCTCCTCGTAGCAGTCCAGAAGCTTTTCAAGGGGAAGCGACCCATCCTCCATGGATGCGACAATTTCAGAGATCCGCTGCATCGCGGATTCAAGGGATTGCGGTTTATTTTCGGATTTTTGTGCCATGGGATTCAGCCTAATTCGAACGGAAGTGAATACACAATAGATCCGGATATCGTGCAATGCGTGATTGTGCGTGGGGGTGTTATCCTTCAGCGGCTGGCATGGTGCCGAAACGGGCGAGAGGTTTAACTGGAGAGGTATTAAGGGGGCGGAAACGGTCGTGGATGCCTGGGGCGATCTCAGGTTGGTTTATGTAGGCCATGGAGAACATCTCCAAGCGTGCATCGAGGTTGTCGATCATGTGCAAGGCAATTGCCTCGGGAGTCTTGGGCTCTATCGGGGAGCCATATTGCAGTTCTCCATGGTGGGCAGCCACCAAGTGCAGTAAATGCAGTCGGACCTCCTCGGAGGGGGGGTGGATATCGCGCCAATTCTCAAGGGGCAGTTTCCTCCAAAGAGTGTTGACGAGTTCCACGCCGATACTGATATGCCCCAACAATTCTCCGCGAATGTCCCTTGGGATTTCAAAGCCCTGCTCGGGTGGGCACATTTCCCATAGTTTTCCCGAATCGTGAAACAATGCCCCGGCCAGAAGAATGTCGCGGTTCAAGGACGGATAGGCTGTGCACAGAGCCATGGAAGAACGCATCATTTGTGCAGTGTGCCGCAAGAGGCCGCCGCGGTGGGCGTGGTGGTTCCTTCGTGCGGCGGCGGCGCGCTTGAAACGGGGACCAAAATCGGCGAGGAAAGCCGTACAAAGAGCAGAAAGGCGGGGATCTTCGATCTGAGAGGCAATAGACCCAACATCGGCAAAATCCTTTTCCATGGCTTCAATATCTTGAGGGGTTCCCTCAAAGAGCAGGCGGGATTCCGAATCATCGAGCGTTCTGAGTCGCCAACGGCGGGCATCAAGTCCAAATCCACCATTGATCGAAAATTCGCCTGTGACTTCCACGCAGACGCCACGTGAGAGCTCTTGGCAAAGGACAAAGGCCTCGGTGTCCGACCAAGCGCGCAGGGTGAGAGAGTCCGTGGCATCGCGGAGTTTGAGTTCCCAATAAGGCTTGCCGTTGGAAGACTCCTTTTTGGCAAGGTCTTCGATTTGAGCCCTCACCAAGGCCCCAGCCATGCTGGCGCGGCAAAGTTCCCTAACCGCTGCGATCGTGTGGCATCCATCTTCGCTCATGATTGAGCACCATGCATTGAGGTTTGCAGGATTGTCGAGAAACGTGTTGGATTTACTGTTGCCAGCGGTGGGGAATAAGGTATGGTCTGCGGTCTTTTCCGAATCATGAAGCCAGACATTCATCCCGAATACCAAGAGTCCGTGCTCGTGTGCGCATGCGGCACCAAGTACGAAACGCGCTCGACACGCCAGAACATCAAGCTCGGCATTTGTGCCGCATGCCATCCGTTTTTCACCGGTGAGCAGAAGTTTGTGGACACCGCTGGCCGCGTTGACAAATTCAAGAAGCGCTACGGCACAATCCGTGCCCCTCGAGCAGTCAAAAAGCCTGCTGCTGCTTAGCTTTTACAAAGGTTGTTTTTTCAACGGTAAACAGGCCCGGTGCCTGTTTACCGTTTTTCTTTCCCGATGGACTTTGAACCATTGATCGAGCGTAAGCGCAGACGCTTTGAGGAGTTGGAAAGCGAGATTGGCTCGCCTGACCTCTTCTCCGACCCAGCGCGTGCGCGTTCGGTCTTGCGGGAGCACGGCGTAACAAAGGAGTTGCTTGGCATTTGGGGAAAGTTACACAAGGCGCGGCAGGAACTTGTCGAAAACCGAGCTCTGCTTGAAGCGGCCGATCCTGAGATGGCTGAGATGGTCTTGGAAGAGATCGGGGAGCTTGAGAAAAACATTCCCGACCTTGAGATGGCTGTGCAGGTCGCCTTGCTGCCGCCCGAACCTGACGAGGACCGTGATGCCATTGTCGAAATCCGTGCAGGTACCGGCGGAACCGAGGCTGCTTTGTTCGCCGCCGATCTGTACAGGATGTATTGCCGTTATGCGGATTCGCTCGGATTGCGGGTCGAGGAGATGGAGTCGAGCCCAGCGGATCTTGGCGGGTTCCGAGAAATTATTTTCCGTGTCTCAGGCACATCAGTCTTTAGGCGATTGCGCTACGAGAGCGGTGTGCACCGTGTCCAGCGCGTCCCGGCAACTGAGGCTCAGGGTCGCATTCACACGTCCACTGCAACGGTCGCCGTCCTTCCCGAAGCTGAGGAGGTGGATATTGATATTCGGCCCGAGGATTTGCGGATTGAGGTGTGCCGTGCCGGAGGCCCTGGAGGGCAAGGGGTAAACACGACCGATTCAGCGGTGCAGGTGATGCATATTCCGACGGGTCGGATCGTTCGATGCCAAGACGGCCGTAGCCAGCAGAAGAACAAGGAGGCCGCATTAAAAATTATGCGTTCTCGCCTGTTGGAGGATAAACGGCGTGAAGAGGAGGAGAAATACTCTGCCCACCGGCGCAGCCTGATCGGAGGGGGGGGACGTGAGGAAAAAATCCGAACTTATAATTTCGCTGAAAACCGCGTTACCGACCACCGGATCAAGCTTTCATTGTATTCACTCGACCGGATTTTGCAGGGCGATATGGCTGAATTGATCGAAGCATTGCAGGCTGACGATATTCGCGAACGGTTGAAAGAGGCGGGCATCGTCTGAGTGTTCCTTGTAAAATTATAACAAATTAGCTTGTGCGTCGGTGTTCGGTGGGAAACGCTTTAGTCATTAATCTGCTTCGACTCCAATGAACCAGGACCCGTCCCCAAACCTCTCCGATTTGGAGATGGATTTATTAAGGAGTTTTCAACCCTCATGGGTGAAAGACTCTGGATCTTCGTTATCCTCTTCCAGCCAAGCTTCCGGAGCATCCTCCAAGCAACGCATGGAGACCGATTACAGCGACTATAATGATACCGATGACGGATGGAGGAGAAAACCTCGCAAGCATTCTTCCGGCGGTGGACGCGATCGAGCCGACCTTGAGCGGTCGCGTGGGGAAGCGAGGGGAAAGAACAAAGGAAAGAGGTCTACCCAAGAGGTTGGCGGAGTGCGGGGACCCCGTTCAGAGCAGCGTCCGAACCCTGCCCCGTTGTTAGAAGGCTGGGAGATCCGCTTTGTCGCGGAGCCGAGAGGCGTCGAAGGGCTTGCGAAACAGATCAAAGCCACGGCAAAGGCTCATTCATTATTTGAGTTGGCGCGTGTTGTTTTGGAAAAATCGCCTAGGTATCTGGTGGCATTCCGAGGAGGCTCCGGCACGGCGTTGCACCAAGTTGTTGCGGATGGCACCTTGTGGCCAACCGCCCAAGAGGCGATCGCCCATGTGCTCCGGGCGCACATGGAGCGCTTCTACAGGAAAGAGCGGATTGAGGTGGATCCTCCGAAGGGAAATGTCCCTGTCATTGCGCAGTGCGGGATGAGCCGTGTGTTTCTCGGTCCACCGAACCACCACGACTATGATCTTAAAATCCGCAGGCTGCATGCGGAGCGCTACAACAAGGTCCCCTTTGAGGACTACAAGGCAAGGATTTGCATGTTGCGTGATGAGGGGTCGATTCAGAAATGGATTGCCGAGCAAAGTGTGAAAGATGTTTTTCATCCGCTAATGGGGGCCGAGGGAGAGGTGGCGCCGGTTTCATTGGGTGGAATGGACGAGGTGCTGGAACATTTTAAAGCCCACCATGCCAAAATGGAGGTGCTTACCGCATCGGGCGACTTCACGGTGCCAGGCCCTGCGGCGGTGAACGACTCCTCCCCAATCGTTCTGGATTTTGTGCGGAGTGAATTGGATAAATTGATCCGCTTTCCCCTGCCATTGGCGCATACGCTCGGGCGGGAATTGGCCGCCGCCGGACTTCAGGTCTTCAAGGCGCATGACAATGTTACCTATGTGTCAGTGGCGCGTCCGCGTCCGCTGGACCGCCATGCCACGCCGGTCTCGGAGGGCATCGGAGCAATTCTGGACTATCTCGAATCGCATCCGGGCCTCCCACGTGCAGATCAATGGCAGGCCATGTTACATTTAAAGCCGGTCCCTGATGGCGGCGACGCCTCGGCACGAGAATCGGAGGTATTGAGAGATCTTTACTGGTTATTAAAGCAGGGGCATGTGGTGGATTATGCAAGAAAGGGAATTGAGGTAGCTTCCAAATCCCAACTGCGCCGCAAGCCAGGAAAAGAAGATAGGGGGGGGCAACCCCCCGCCTCTCCGAAGGAACCTGCGGCTACCCAACCCGAAGTGGAGCCAGAGCCATTGGCGCCCGCTGCCGAAATAGTTGATCACACCGATCCCGTTGACCAGATTTGATTTCTCTAGGGTCTTGCCCAGTTTAGAACAGAAGTGGTAAGAGCATTTTTTGTTACAAAAACCCTTGATGAAGTGAATTACAG
>CALAPX010000151.1 GCA_937888355.1 uncultured Spartobacteria bacterium | reverse complement strand
GGCTTCCCCGTCGAATAGCCCGTTGGCCTTCCTCTGGTCCGAGTCCATGAGACAGCCCTGAGCAATTTCCGTCTACGTCTTTGCTGAATACTAAAGACTGAACACTGCAAACTCGCGGCTCCGCGGCGGTTCACTTCCCCTGGCACTCCGCACACCAGGCCGTGGTCCGACCGCCGATCGTCGCCCGCTCGAGCGTGGCTCCGTCCCGCGGACACTTCCCGCCGCGCCGCCAACGGTGTCGGAAAAGCCAGGAGGACGGGGGACGTCCGTAGTTTGAGCCGATGATTTTCAGCGCATCGCGGCAAAGTTGTTTCGTATTCCGGAAGAAAATTTCTGCTTCTTCCTCGCTCAATGTTCCCGCCCTGCGTCCGGGATGGAAACGGCAACGCCAGAGGATTTCATCCGCCATCCAATTGCCCACCCCCGGAAACCGCTCCTGCTGGAGCAAGACCGCCTTGAGCGGACTTCCCTTGCGCCGGCGCAAATAGGCACTCACCACCTTGGAGGTGAACGATCGCGAGACGACCTCCGGTGGTAGCTTCACCCACCAGTCAGGTTCCTCACGCGGATCGAATTTGAGAGCCCCGAACATCCGCGCATCGCGGAAAACAAGCGACCGCTTGGTCTGCCGGATGACCAGATGATCATGACGCCCGGGCTCATGGTCTTGGCCTTTGACCAGAAGTTTGCCCGTCATCCCGAGATGCAGCCCGAGGCTCGCCTCCTCGAACACGAAACGCATTTGCTTCCCCTTGGTCTCGATGCCGGTGAGCTTCTTCCCTTCCAGTCCGCGCCGGATTTCCGCCGGCACCGCCGTCCGGTAAATCCGGGCCCGCTCCCGGCAAATCACTTCCGTGACACGATCCCCGAGCCCGGGTGCCCACTTCCTGGAATAAAAAGCCACCTCGGCGAGTTCCGGCATCCGGGTATCCTAATGTCTTTGCTCAATGCTGAAAACTGAACACTGCAAATTTTTACGGACCATTCCTTCTTGAGTCCGCATCCCGAAAACAGGCATCCTCCACGTTCCTATGGCATACGACCTCATTGTGGTAGGCGGCGGCCCCGCCGGATACGTCGGCGCAATCCGCGCCGCGCAACTCGGCAAAAAGGTGGCTTGCGTCGAACTGGAACGTGTCGGCGGCACTTGCCTCAACTGGGGTTGTATCCCGACCAAATCGCTCATCCGCAACGCGGAGCTTTACCAGATGATGTCCAAGCATGCCGCCGAGTTCGGTATGACCTTCGAAAAGCTCTCCTTCGACTGGCCCAAAGTGATCAGCCGGAGCCGTGGCGTGGTCGACAAACTGGCCGGCGGTATCGAGATGCTCCTTAAAAAGAACAAGGTTGATTACCTCCGCGGCACCGCTGCCATTCCCAAGGCCGGGGTGGTGGAAGTCACCGACGCCGAGGGCAAAAAAGTCACGCACACCGCATCGAAAATCCTCGTCACCACCGGCGTCGTCTCCCGCGAAATGCCCGGCTTCCCCTTCAACGGCAAGAGCGTCATCGGCAGCAAACAAGCCATGGTTCTGCCCGAGCAACCGAAAGAAATCATCATCATCGGTGCCGGCGCCATCGGCATCGAATTCGCCTACTTTTTCAACGCCTTCGGCACCAAGGTCACCGTGGTTGAAATGCTGCCCAATATTCTCCCGGTTGAAGATACCGATGTCTCCGTGGCCTTGGAAAAATCCCTAACCAAGCAAGGTATCCGCTTCCTCACCGGCACCAAAGTCGACAAAGCCGAGGCGACCCACAAAGGGGTCAAACTCATGGTCAGCGGCAAAGCCAACGAAACGCTCGAAGCGCCCATTGCCCTCGTGGCCATCGGGGTGGCTCCCCTCCTGCCCGAAGGACTAAAGGTCAAACTCGACCCGAAGGGCTGGATCCAAACCAACGATCGCTACGAGACTTCGATGCGTGGTGTCTTTGCCGCCGGCGATATCATCGGGCCACCATGGCTCGCCCACGTGGCCAGCTTCGAGGCCATCCAGGCCGTCGAAGGTATGTTCGCCGGCAAATCCCCTCGCAAAGTGGATGTCTTCCCGGGCTGCACCTACTGCGAACCTCAAGTGGCCAGCGTCGGGCTGACCGAACGGGCAGCAAAAGAAAAAGGCCTCAAATACAAAGTCGGCAAATTTCCTTTCATGGCCAGCGGCAAAGCCCTTGCCGTGGGCGAAAGTGAAGGCTTCGTCAAAATCATTTTCGGCGAACCGCACGGAGAAATCCTCGGTGCCCACATCCTCGGTGCCCACGCCACCGAAATGATCGCCGAGCTCGGCCTGGCCATCGAGATGGAAGCGACCCACGAGGAACTTATCGCGACCATCCACGCTCATCCCACACTCAGCGAATCGATTCACGAAGCGGCCGAACAATCCCGCGGTCACGCCATCCACATCTGAACATCCCTCGAAGGGCTGGAACTGGCTTTTTTTTAGGCTGTGGCGGATCAGTGGACCCGGCATGCCTGGGTTAAAAGTTGCTGCGTGATTTCTCCCGAAACACGGCTAAAAGCCCTTCATCCGTTCAAGATTGAAACGAAGTCCGGCCTTGTCCACGCGGCCCTGACGGATCCGGCGCACGACGACAAAACAAAGCAAACATCCCAGCGCGGCACTCGCGGCACACGTCGCGGCGGAAAGAACAAGGTAAGTGAAGCGGCCCTGGGGAGGGATGGGTAGCATTACTCCGACCAACAAAACAGCAGTACCTAAACCGCACGCTGCGGCCAGCCAGGTCGATTTGTTCCGAACATTCCTCCATGTGGCCCGTGGATCGCACCCATAATGGGCCAGGAAGGCGGCCATAAATCCCACACCCAAACCGGTCAAAATACTGACGGTGAACAAATAAAGGGTGAAGTGGTTGGTCCGCCATCGCGTCAGCGTGGACGAGGCATCTCCGAAGAAAGATTTTACGGTAGAATCTAAAAGAAGCTCATTGGCCGGTGCGCTGGTTGAAGAAGTGGTTTTCATCTTGTCCAGATGATCAAAACCTCCCTCCAAGTCCTCCACACCAAGCGCCTGGCCGAATCCAAGAACCAACCAAAAACAAAAAACCAAGATGATGGTGTTATTTCTCATGATGGTAAAAAATTAAACTAAGAATTGTCAGCCTCCTTGAATATTTGATACACGTCTATTCGTAAGCGAATCTCTATAATTTTCCACCTCGATCCATAGGACGGAAGGGCAATAGGGACAGACGGCAGTGAAAAAGTGACCAGCGGTGGGCCACGGGATAGTTCGGCGACTTGGTTGGCAGTCCTTGCTCGCTGTTTTGGGTATAGATCTCGATTAGGCCGAGATCATTCTCGCGATGCCATACCATCGCGCGTGGTCTCGATCCACCCTTGAGCAGCACCGCTGCTCTATCGGGCTGGCCCGCCAACGCGGCGGGCTCCACGCATCCGTTCGTCAGGTGTCACAGGAAGAACCTGCCTTCATCGCCGGATAATCTGTATAGCCTTTAGCCCCCGGTGAGTAGAACGTCGTTTCATCCGGTGTGTTGAGCGCTGCGCCCGCTTTGACCCGCGCCGGCAAATCCGGGTTGGCCAAGAACGGCTGGCCGAAGGCCACCGCATCGAGCTTCTTCTCGGCAATAGCCTCCGCCGCTTCTTTCGGTGTGTAGCCCATATTCCCGACCAGCACCCCGTGATAGGCTGCCCGCGCGGCCGATATCACGTCGCCGCTTTGCTGCCCGAGAAAATCCGCCCGCATGACATGCCAATAAGCCAGGCCGCAGGCGTTCAGCTTCGCACCCAGCCACGATATCAATCCGATCGGATCGCTATCGCTCATGCTGTTGAAACTGTTCAAGGGCGACACGCGCAGGCCGACGCGATCCGCGCCCCACACCTCGGATACCGCCTCGATCACCTCGAGCAACAAACGCGCCCGGTTTGCGATTGATCCGCCGTAAGCCCCCGTCCGCTGGTTCGACCCATCGCGCAAAAATTCATCGAGCAAATACCCATTTGCCCCGTGTACCTCAACTCCGTCAAACCCCGCCGCTTTGGCATTCTCTGCCGCCTTCTTGAAACCAGCGACAATGCCCGGCAATTCATCATCGCGCAGCTCCCGCGGCATGACATACGGCTTCTTCCCCGCCGGCGTGTGCACCTCCTCGTTGGTGATGGCGATCGCGCTCGGTGCCACCGGTTGCGCGCCATGGTTGAAGAGCGGATGGCAGGCCCGTCCTCCGTGCCAAATCTGCAGAAAGATTCGTCCACCGGCCCCGTGCACCGCGTCGGTCACCGCTTTCCAACCCGCAACCTGCGCCGCCGAGTAAATTCCCGGCTCTGCATAAAACGCCGAATTCCCCTCCATGACCATCGTCGCCTCGGCAATGATCAATCCTGCCGTGGCCCGCTGCGCATAGTATTCCGCCATGAGTTGTCCCGGCACATGCTCCGCTTCCGCCCGGCACCGGGTGAGGGGAGCCATGAACAAACGATTCGGCACTTCCATCGCGCCGACGCGCAACGGTTCGAAGAGCGGAAACAAAGAAACCATCAGACCTGATCCTATCTCCACCCGAGCGTTGTGAAATCTCCAAATTG
>CALAPX010000150.1 GCA_937888355.1 uncultured Spartobacteria bacterium | reverse complement strand
GCTTATCCACTCGCAAGTCCGCTTTGTCGTTAAAAAGGCTTCCACGCCCCGCAATCTGGGTCAATCTGAACCCGTTCTTCCACATGAGACGCTGGTTCGAGAGTCTGGAATCGTTTGCAATCGATGTGATATTGGAGCGCCGCGCCGGCAAACGTGCCCACACGCTTCGATCCGTTCTGCTTGCCCTCTCCAAGGTCTACCTTGCTATCGTCCAAACACGCCTAGCTCTCTATCGCTCTCGCATCCTGCGACCACATTCTCATGGATGCCTTGTGATCAGCGTGGGCAACCTCACCGTCGGCGGCACGGGTAAAACACCGGTCGTTGAAATGCTCGCTCGAGCCCTCCGGGATGGCGGTCGCCGTGTGGCAATACTCAGCCGAGGATATAAAAGTGTCCCGCGTCCCTTCCTCTTACGGCTCTCGGATAAACTCACCCGTCACAAGTCCCTCTTCGTTCCGCGCGTTGTTTCCGATGGCGTTTCTCTCCTTCTTGATTCCCGCACAGCCGGTGATGAACCTTTCATGCTGGCGAACAACCTTCGTGGCGTTGTCGTGCTGGTAGACCGCGACCGTGTAAAGAGCGGGATTTTTGCCATTCGGGAATTCCGCTCTGACACACTCATCCTTGATGATGGCTTACAATACATCAAAATGCGGCACGGACTTGAAATTGTGCTGGTAGATCGCCAGTCCCCCTTCGGTAACGAACACATGCTCCCACGGGGCACTTTACGAGAACCTCCGCACAACCTTGCGCGGGCCACACACATTTTCCTCACCAAGTGCGATGGCAGCGATAATTCCGATCTTATCGAGCGCATTCGCCTCCACAATCGCACCGCTGACATCATCGAGTGCACCCATCGCCCGAAGCACATCAAGAACTTTGCTACCGGCGAGACCAAGCCTCTGGAGTTCCTTAAAGGCCTGAAAATCGGCTCTCTTTCAGGCATTGCCGTTCCAGAAAGCTTCGAGAATGCCCTGCGCTCCCTTGGCGCGGAACTCGAACTCACCCAATCTTATACGGATCACCACCGCTATTCCGTGAAAGAAGTGGAGCGCTTTGTCCGACGCTGTGCCAGACGCAACCTCGACGCTGTTCTGACCACAGAAAAAGATGCCGTCCGGATTCCGCGTCTTCCCGACTCAGAGCTCCCCATCTACTACATGCGCGTGGAAATCGAAATCCTCGCCGGACAAGGGAATTGGGACCGCTTCGTAGACCGCCTCACGCGCGACCAACCCGTTATTACCCCGGAACGGATCTATTGATGCCCCTCGAAATAATGCCTGGTTGCTTTGTGGCGCCCCTGAAACATTCTGCGAAACACCTCGGGCATAATCCACCGGGACACCATTTTCCCGGCAACGCCACCCTTCAGTAGATATTCTACTCGGTCGGTCATCAAACTTCCGCCACCGAGCACTTCGAACACATGGCTGTGGCTCCAGATTGAAAATGGAGAATGCACGCCGACATCGACGAGCACCCCGGGCTTCTCGACCTTCGCCCATCTTCCTGTCCAGTTGATCGGCATCCCGAACTGCGAGGCTTGGATACGAAACTCCTCTCCCTCGACTGCTTCCGGCGCACACTCGACCAAGTGAATTTTAAGCGAGGGGGGCGCGATTCTGCGAATATTTTCCGGGTTTTCATGGAACAAAAATAGCGCCTCGGGTGTTGCTGAAATCTGGGTCGATGCCTGAAACAAGTATGGTGTCATGTTATTTTTACTCTTTTCCTCTCTATCGAATTGGAAAGGTTTTAGCGAATTCCGGTCTTTGGACAAAATTACTTGTTGCAAAAAGAGCGAAGCCCAAATACTCAAAAGCCGCTAACTATACCTAATCACATGTCTGAAAAATCCATCGAAGAAAAAGTTAAAGATATCATCGTCGAGCAACTTGGCGTGAATCCCGAGCAAGTCACTTCCACTGCCTCATTCATAGAGGACCTCGGAGCCGACTCACTTGACACCGTTGAACTTGTCATGGCCTTTGAAGAAGAGTTCTCGGTGGAAGTTCCCGATGAGGACGCTGAAAAACTGCAAAGCGTCGGCGACGTCATCAAATACATCGAGGAAAAAGCTGGAAAATAAGCCATCCCGTTCATCGCAATTTTATAAAACCCCGCCTCGGCGGGGTTTTTTTTACCCCTCCTGGGCTGCCTTTTCATTCGACTTCAACCAGAACTACGGCACAGGATGCAATTTATGAAAATCCTGATGGCTGCCAGCGAATTCGCGCCAATGGCGGAATCTGGGGAACTTGGCACCTCGGTGACCGAGTTAGCTCGCGCTATGGCTCGCTCCGGCCACGATGTGACCGTGGTCATTCCCTACTACCGGAGTGTCCGGGAAAACAAATCATTGGGGGTGCGAAAATCCAAGATCCGCTTCTCTGTTGACTTGGGATCCTCGATCCTGCCTTGTGAAATCTGGGATGCCCGCGGACCGGATGATGTAAGGCTCCTCTTCGTCGCCCGTGACGAGTTCTACGACCGGTCGGGTCTCTATGGATCGGATGGCCGTGACTATCAGGACAATGCCTCGAGGTTTATCTTCTTCGCAAAGTGCGTGACGGAACTCTCCCGCACACAAATGCCTGACATCTTGCATGCAATCGGTTGGCAATCCGCGCTTGCCACAGTCTTCATCAAGCATC
>CALAPX010000149.1 GCA_937888355.1 uncultured Spartobacteria bacterium | reverse complement strand
GTGGAAATCGGGACGCTGCTTGAGATCGTCGAGCAGGGCTGGCGGGGCAAGGCCCTTGTCCATAAGGAGGTCTGCCAGGCCGCTTGCGTAGAAGTTGAAGGCGACATTCGCATCTGAGATAGGAAGGACATCGATGGTTTCAAGTGCCACATTGCTGCGATCCCAATATCGGGGGTTTTTGCGCAGGCGGATTTTGTCATTAATGCGCCAGCTTTCCAGAGTGTAAGCCCCGTTGCCGATGATATTGCCTGGTTTGATCCAATCATCGCCAAGGCGCTCGATGAGGCGCACAGGAACCGGGTGGAGGGTCGGAAATGCGCAGAGTTGCAGAAAGTATGGGGTGGGGTTTTCAAGTTCCACGACGAGGGTGCGCTCGTCCGCCGCGCGCACGCCCACTTCTGCAAAATCGATAATCTTTCCTTCGGAAAAGGCGCGGGCGTTTTTCACCGGGTGGAGTTGATAGTTGTATTGGGATCCGGTGGCGGGGGTAAGCGTGCGGCGCCAGCTAGCCACAAAATCGGAGGCAAGGAGCGGCGATCCATCACTCCAAGTGGCATCTGGTCTGATGTGAAATGTGTACGCTAAGCCGTCTGGCGAGACTTCCCAGCGCTCTGATACGCCCGGCAGCACATGGCCGTGCTCATTGAAGGAGCAGAGGCCCTCAAAGAGTGCATTTACGATACGGCCTTCGGGTTGGCCGGTAATGATTGCAGGATCAAGGGATTCGGGTTCGGCCCCGTTCACGAAAACTAGATCCGCGCGGTCGTTTTCCCGGCCGCATGCGGCAAGGAACAGAAATATCATGCAAATCGCTGTTTGGACGCTTAGCGTCATGCCTGATATGAAAGCGGGATTTGGCATCACTGCAATGCTCTTCAGTTTCCTCATGGCCGGATGTGCCTCACGCGAACCTTTGTGCGTTGTGCCAGCAGTAGACCTCGAGCGGTATGCGGGTTTGTGGTATGAGGTTGCCAAATACCCGAATTGGTTCCAGCGATCTTGTGCCTCCGGCACCATAGCGAAATATGCTTTGCGGGAGGATGGGCGTGTCGATGTCCAGAATCAATGCCTGCGAGCAGATGGATCGGTCATCGAAGCCAGAGGGGTGGCACGGGTGGTGCCTGGATCGGGTAATGCAAAATTGAAAGTTCGATTCGGATGGAGTCCATTGGCCGGTGATTATTGGGTCCTGGGATTGGATGAGCAGAATTACTCTTGGGCACTGGTAGGGCATCCCTCCCGGAAATTCCTGTGGATCCTTTCGCGGACGGCAAAACTTCCCCTTAAGACCTTTGGTGAGGTTGTGGCACTCGCTGAGGAGTTGGGTTACGATGTATCGCGAATCGAGCTCACGTCACAAACGTGCGCTCCGGAAGGGGGCTTGTGACGCTCGATTTGCATCGGGCCGGGAAGTTTTTTCGAAGGGCCTGCCTGTTGAAGTGTCCCGAGTGCGGCACGAAGCCTCTTTTCCTTTCGGTTCTGCGCGTGCGGCGGTTGGCGGATTACTTTGCTCCGCTCGACGGGTGCCCGCGCTGTGGATACGCCTACGAGCGCGAGACCGGGTATTTCCTGCTGGCGATCTGGGCGATCAACTACGGCTTCGGTAGCCTGCTTGGAATCGGCATGTATTTTTATCTCGAATACAACTACCGCATTCCGCTTGAGGTGCTGATTCCCTCCGTGGTGCTGCCGGTGGTGTTTTTCAATGTGTTTTTCGCCCGCCACTCCAAGGCGTTTTTTTTGGCGCTCGACCATTACTTCGATCCGCATCAAAAGGAGGAGCCGGGGAACGGCGGCGGAGGGGGAAATGTGAGAACACCCGCAGGTCCAGTCGAGCCGCCCGCGCCCACGAAGGCTCCCGAGCCTGCGGAGCCGACATTGGTCTCCTGAGTTTTTCGGTCGATGCGCGCCCATGTTTTGAAACTCAATTGTCCGGATGCGGTGGGCTTGCTCGCGCGCGTCACGGGCATCATCGCCAAGGCTGGGGGAAACCTGCTCGATGTCGGGCAATACACCGATCCGCTGGCTGGCTGGTTTTTTGCAAGATTGGCGTTCGTCGGCGAGGGAATCGATGCGCCGGACGGC
Organism: uncultured Spartobacteria bacterium; assembly: GCA_937888355.1. Classification (GTDB taxonomy): domain Bacteria; phylum Verrucomicrobiota; class Verrucomicrobiia; order Chthoniobacterales; family Terrimicrobiaceae; genus UBA967. Next base: position 10,623 of record CALAPX010000149.1, on the reverse strand, counting down.
GAGTTTTTGCGGATGTTCGAGCCCGAGGCGCGGGCGATGAACGCCGAGTGGACGTTGCGTCCAGCCGACCAGCCTGTGCGCACTGTCGTGCTGGTGAGCCGCCAGGACCATTGCCTTGCCGATCTGCTTTGGCGCTGGCGCTCGAAGGAGCTGAACATCGAGATCGCCGCGGTGTTCTCCAACCACGGCAGCGCTCGCGAGTTGGTCGAGCGGGAGGGGATTCCCTTCGAGGAGATCGATTTTTCCAAGGACAAGGCTGCGGCCTTCGACGCGCTTGGAGCGAGGTTGCGCGCGCATGGTGCGGGTCTGTTGGTGCTGGCGCGGTTCATGCAGATTCTTCCCGATGCGCTGTGCCGCGAGTTCGCCGGGCGGATTATCAACATCCACCATTCGTTCCTGCCTGCATTTGTCGGGGCGAATCCGTATCGACGCGCCTTCGAGCGCGGCGTGAAGCTCATCGGAGCGACCTGCCACTACGCCACGCAGGATCTCGACGAGGGTCCGATCATCGAGCAGGAGGTCGCGCGGGTGGAGCACTACCACGAACCAGACGATCTGGTGCGTCTCGGGCGCGATTGCGAGCGGTTGGCCCTTGCCCGCGGGGTGCGATTCCATGTCGAGGACCGGGTGTTGGTCCACGGCACTCGCGCGATTGTCTTCCGCGATTGAGCGGACCCGAGAAAAAAGCAAGCGACTTGCATTTTTGTTTCGACAAAATGCAAGTTTCTTGCGAGAAGCGGTGCCGAACTATGAAAAACCTCTCTCTTCTTTCAACGGTGGCGGTCTTCGCAGCGGGGTCCACCCTCCTTCAAGCGCACGGCCCCGCGCACATGCACCGCGAATCGGCAACCCTCGTGAATCAAGCCACGGAGACGGACTTCGGCGGCATGGCCGGTCACGAGGGGCACGCCCATGCGGGGACTTCAGCAACCGGGAAAAATTTCCGCGAGGTGGAGCCCGCCGCTCGTGAATGGGGAGCATCCTTGGCGACCGGGTGGGAAAGTCGGCATGTGCACTACGGTGTGAATGAAACGGGGAATTCCGGAGCGTATGTGAACGAGTTGGGCGTTTGGGTCGGCAATTTTGTCTTCAACGCATGGAGCGGGTTTGGCACTGGAAACGAGTTTCAAGAGTGGGATTTCAGTGTTGCCTACAATCTGGATCTTGGACCGGTGTTTTTGCTGCCGGGTTACAATTTGCGTTACACTCCCGGGATCGTCGAGGCGGGGCACGGAGACGAACATGAGGAGGAGCACGGCGAGGAGCACGGAGACGAGCATGGAGAAAAACATGAAGACCACGGCCATGCCCACAACACGGTTGGCAACGAAGTGTTCCTCGTTGTCGGCACGACTGTGATTCCTTATGTCGTGCCGAGCGCGGCATTCATTTGGGATCTGAACAACACGCCCGGGGCGTTTTTGGAGTTCCGCTTGGATGGCGAGGTTCCTGTGTACAAGGACGTGCTTGTGTTGGAGCCGTATGCATTGATGGGGATCAATCTCGGGTACAACACCCGCAGCTACTATGGTTGGAACAGCTTTCAATTCGGCATCCAGGCGGAGTGGAGCGTCAACGAGATGGTGTCGGTCTTCGGCGGGGTAAATTATAGCATCGCCATGGAGGCGATTGAAGAGATCGGACAGGGGAATGTGGCATGGGCGAGCGCGGGGCTGCGGTTGAACTTCTAAAATAGAAGGAAGTTGGGGCTTGAGTTATTGAACCTCCTGTGCAAGTTTGATTTTGCCTCAGGCGCACCTGTCATGAAATACGGCTCCGGCGACCCAGTTTATTTTGGTCATTGGTCTGAATTCATCGCGTTATTCATGTTCCTTGCCGTTTGCATTAAGCATTCGCAAATAATGGGATGTGTTGCGCAAGAGGCACAACGGCCGCCATTGCCCGGCCCACGGGAAATCCCATCCAGGCCGGCACGTTGGCCACGCAACGAAAAATCATATACATCATGTCATCCGAATACTCACCTAGCGGTTCACGCCGGCCCTCACGCCGAGGAGCCCGCAGTCCGCGCCGTACCAATCGTAGACCTCAACAAACTGAAAAGAAGCCTGCAGCCAAACAGTCTCTATTTGCGAAAATTCTGGGCTTTCTGACCGGGAAGTCCGCTGAGTCGCCAACCCCGCCCCGCCGCACCCAACCATCGGTTTCTGAAAGTAGTTCCAACGAATCATCTTCACGCTCCAACCGCGAGCGTGAGTCGAGATCAGAGCGTCCCACTGGCATGCGCACACCCGAAGTGGTCGAAGTCACTTCTCCGCGTCTTTACGTGGGGAACTTGTCTTTTGACGCTGCCGAGAGTGACTTGTTCGATCTATTTAATGGGGTTGGCTCGGTACAAAATGTCGAGATCGTGGTAAACCGCCATACCATGCGCTCGAAGGGGTTCGCCTTCGTGCAAATGCAAAGTGTGGATGAGGCCAAGCGTGCGGTCGATGAACTCCACAACAAGGAATACATGGGACGCAAGTTGGTTGTGAGCGGAGCCAAGGCCCTTGAGGAGCGTCGATCCGAGCGCGCCGAACAACCGACCGAGCCTTCCAGTGAGCCGGTCGAGCAAGCCACTGCCCAGTAGTAATACATTATCCGCCCCTGCAGGGCCCCGACCGGTTATTGTGACGGGGCCCACGGGGGTTGGAAAATCCGCTTTCGCCTGCGCCTTGGCTGAGCGGGTCGGAGGAGAAATCATCGGAGCCGATGCGTTTCAACTCTACCGGGGGCTGTCGGTGCTTACCGCACAGCCTGGAGACGATCTCCAATCTTGCGTTCCACATCATTTATCAGGCGTGCTGGACCTGGAAAGTCGCTACGATGCTGCCGCATTTCTTCGGGATGCTGGCTCGCTTGTCAGTGACATTCAACGCCGTGGGAAGATACCGATTTTAGCAGGCGGTACCGGCCTGTATTTAAAGGCATTCACCCATGGGCTTGCAGAGTTGCCTCTGCCGGATTCGGCGTTGCGCCTTGAGATCGCCTCTCTATCAATTGCAGAGGTGCTGAGGCGTTTGGAGGCGCTGGATGGAGCCGCCGTGACAGAAATCGACACGTGCAATCCCGTGCGCGTGCGACGAGCTCTTGAGATCGTGCTTCAAACAGGAAAGCCCTTGGCAGATTCACGCAAACAGTGGGGCAGGGTGCCCTCCTCCATTTGTGGCGTTGTTCTGCTTCGGGATCGTGGTGAGCTGAGATCCCGGATTTCTGCGAATGTTGATGCAATGTTCGCCGCCAACGTGTCTGACGAGGTGGCAGCTGCCAGGCTTGCTGGTCCAGGGCCGAGGCGGGCGATTGGGTTTCGCGAGATCGAGGCATTTTTGGATGGCAGGATGGATGAGGCGGCTTGCCGCGAAGCAATCGTTCTTGCCACGTGGAAGTATGCCAAACGGCAAATGACTTGGTGTCGCACCCAATTTGGATTTCCCTCACTTGAGTTGACTGAAGAAAATTTTCCCGGATCCGCGCTGGATAAGGCGGTTGGCTTATTAAAAATCGGGGGAGTGATGGGGCATTCAGATTGAAAAACTCCTTAATATGCGTGAAGTTTTGCTTATTCGTCAGGCATCGCCTTCCCCAAGACGCATTCACCCCTAGTTGCTATCCATGTTCTCCATCGTAAGATTCATCTCTTTAGGCGCTGTTGGCGCTGGGATGGTTTTTTTGTGGGGATGCAGGACGATGGAAGCAATCGTGCAGGAAAAAAAAGACGGCCCACCCAAAATATATGTGCGTGATGTGGCGTTCTCTGAATATGGCACAGCCTCGTGGTATGGAGGGAGATGGATCGGTCGATTAACAGCGAATGGGGAGACCTACGCCCAAGGCGACATGACCGCAGCCCACAAAAAACTTCCCTTCGGCACGCAAGTCCGGGTTGTTGACTTGAAGACCGGCAATGATGTGCTGGTTCGGATCAATAATCGTGGACCTTTTGTGAAAGGACGCATCATCGATCTCAGTGTGCGGGCGGCCCATGAACTTGGCACCTACGAGCGAGGCATTGCCAAAGTGCGCGTCGATGTATTGAAGGAGGTCCCAATTTTAACCAAGCCCAACCGCAAACTGAAAGAACCTGCCGTATCCGCTGCAGGCGTTAAGAAAGAAGATTAGTTCTGGGCAAGCGGGTGGCTGAGATCCGGCAACACGCCGCTTTCATCGACTTCCACCTCACGCTCCATTCCGAGAAGTTCTAGGAGAACCTTCACGCGGGCCTGTGCGGGCATGACTTGAGTGACAAGGGCACGCACTCCGGCAAAGGGGCCTTGGAGGAGTTTCACTTCGTCCCCGGGTTGAATGCTGGTGGGGATTTCCACGGTTTCTTCGCTGATTACCGCATTGCGGAGGGAGCGGATGATTTCCGGTTTCAAGATCGCCGGGATACCGCCAAATTTTACGATGTGTGAGACCCCGATTGATGCCGCTACATGGCGGTGGGCCTCGCGGTAGTTGAACAACCCAAAGAGGTACCCCGGAAACATGGCTTCGGTCACCTTGACGCGGCCACTCTTGCGGGCGCGCTCAAAGCGGAGCATCGGGCAGAATACCTCGATTCCAGTGTCGCGTACTAGGATGCGCTTGGCGGTGGGTTCCTGTCGGGGCTTGGTTTTTATGCAAAACCAATGAGCTTCTTCATTATCAAATTCTATCATTGCATGTTGCGAGGAAGTGCCGAGTGGCGTCAATTCGAAGCCTCAGCGGCTATGCCGGTATCCTTGGGGGCTCTTTCCATACCAATCAACTCGGTCACAGTGGCAAATTTGTAACCCTTTGCCAAAAGGGCGTCGAGGGTGGCAGGCATGGCGTCCACAGTTGAGGCATGGATGTCATGGGCCAGAAGGATGTCTCCAACAGAGGTGTTTTGGATGAGGTGGTTGCTAACGTGGGAGGCTCGGCGGATTTTCCAATCCTGGGGATCGACCGACCAGAGAATGACCGGCAAGCCGAACTCTTGAGACATTCTCTTGTTCAGCGCGGCATTTGTGGCGCCGTAGGGTGGACGCATGGTTGTCGGTGCCGTGCCACAGGCGTCGATAATTGCTTTGGTGGTCTTTTGAATTTCATCGGCCACTGCAACGGAAGAAAGTTTGGTCAATGCTGGGTGGTTCCACGTGTGGTTGCCCACTTCATGGCCCTCGTCGATCATGCGTTGGACGATCTCCGGATACTGCACCACATTTTTTCCGATCACATAGAACGTGGCTTTGACATTCCTGTCCTTGAGAAGATCGAGAAGCTTGGGCGTCAGGGTCGGGTGGGGGCCATCATCAAATGAAATCGCCACGTAGGAATCGTCGACGAGACATTTGTTGTGCACAAACTTGCCGGATACTGCCGGTGTGACATACGGCATCGGAGTCAAGATGCTCATCGCCGGGTCAGGCGAGGGGGTGGGCTTGGGATAAGAGTATTCGGGAGCTAGAGGTTGAGGATTGAGTCGGGGTTCCGTGGAGGATGAATGGGTTTCAGAGGGGGTGGTGACAATTGTTGGGAGGACGCCTTGCAGGGCTGCGGGATTGCTGTCAGGCCGGGGCGGGAGTTGGGCTTTAGCGGGCGCGGCAACCGATGAAAATGTCAAGATTGCCACGGCAGTAAGGGTGGAGCGCAGATCGACTCTCATTGGAGAAAAATAATATGCGGGATTCGGGAGGACACAACGCAGGATTTTTTCAAGGGGTCCATTTCAACAGAGTCCCCTTGGGCAGAAGTTGGATCGCACGCACAATATCGCGGTTCGAGACCCGGAATCCGCCGAGGCTTTCAATTTCCTCCACAGCAGAAGGGTTGGACGAGCCATGGATTCCATATGGAAGCGGCGAGGAACCTTCTTTTGAGAGATTGATCCACCCAACGCCAAGGGGGTTGTTTGGGCCGGGGGGAAGGATTTCCTCTTGTGAGAGGGTGGGCTTTTTGATCGTCGGTGTTGGGTTGGGATTGGTGTAAAAAGGGCTGCGTTGCTCGACGTGGCGGGCGCGAGGTTCGCGCAGGGTCGACAAGGCAGGGCGTGCGATGGAATTAAGAATCCTCCACTCGCCACTTCCTCGAAGCCCGGGGCGGACGCGTGAGATAGGCATTGCCACGACAAGTTTTTTGTCGAGGAGGATTTCAAAGACAGAGAGGTCTACGATGCGCGCAGTGATCGAGGGGTTTCGTTCCGGTTCCGCCTGCTTCAAGAAGGGCAAATTCTCGATTTCAAAAGGAGTGACATTAGGCACAACGAAAACAGACCCCGCGGCGGGGTAGGTGGGAAGGGAGGGGTTGAGTTTTCGCAGGAACTCCTCATCGGCATTAAAGCGCTCGGCCACAAATTCCCACGGAGAACGGTAGGCGAGCATGGACGATTGAATCATCTCGCTGTAGACCGGAGCCGTTGGACGGCCATTGGTGGGTATGGCTTTTGGTGAAGCGATAAAGCGAAAGTCCGTAGGCCTAAGCTCGTATGTAAGGGCTGGAGGCCCCACCCTCCGGGAGGCCAATGCGACGACATCCCGATGGGCAACAAAAGTTCCTTCCGAGGTCTGGTATCGGTGGAGGATCTTTCCGAAGACGGGGTCCGGTATGTTGCTAATCGGACCCGATGAAAACCCTTCTGCATCGAGAAATATCCGAAGGAGGTAAACCTCGGAGTCAAGCATTCCAGAGGGTTGCGATTTTCGGGAAGATGTGGAGCTAGGCGAGCTGCGCAGGGCCAAACGTTCCGCAGCGTTCGGAATGCGAAGCACCTGGTCGATGCGAATCAAATCGTCTTCTAGGGCATTGAATTCCTTGAGTTGCGCGGTGGTGAGATTGTTTTTTCTCGCGATATGGATAAGAACCTCCCCTTGTCTCACGATGTGGATGTTCTGTTGAGCTTCGAATGGAGTAATTCCGATGGTGGTGGCTTTTGCCGAAGCCTTCGGGATGTTGCTGTGTGGAAGCCCCCACTGTGAGGAAGGTGACGGGATGACTTGCCATTTCCACTTCAGCGCCGCCTCAAGCCCTGGCTCAATGGGAGCTGAGGCAAATGCGCCGGAAGCAATCGAGAAACACACACACAGCATTGCTCGCGCCATGAGGTTCATAGGGCCCTTTTTATTCATGCGCTTGGAATCTATGACACGTCGCTGAGAGCAAAAGGAGAAACGCGACTTCACTTGCGGGCGCGCTTTTCCTGGAGTGTGTGGGTAATCCGCGCGAGGGATTGTGTGTTCACCACATCATCTTTTGTGAGCCATCCCTTTCGTGCGATGCCAACGCCGAAAATCACATCCTGCAGGCCTTCAGTTGAGTGGGCGTCGGGATTGATCGCGCACTTCACGCCTTTTTCCTTTGCTAGTGGCCACCAGCGCCAGTCGAGATCAAGTCGGCGCGGGTTGGCGTTGAGCTCGATGATTGTTCCGGTCGCCGCCGCCGCATCAAGAATTGCAGGAATGTCTAGTTGATAGGCGTCGCGGGTCAGGAGGAGCCGACCAGTAGGGTGCCCGAGCATTGTGACGTTGGGATTTTCCATCGCCCGGATGATACGTTTGGTCATTTCCGCCTGCGGCATCGTGAATGACGAGTGGACACTGGCGACAACATAGTCGAGGGACGCTAATACCTCGTCGGGAAAGTCGAGGGTTCCGTCTTTTAGAATGTCGCACTCGACGCCCGTAAAAATACGAAATTCCTTATCGTCCGCATTGAGTTCGGCAATACGGGCGGTTTGTTCGGCAAGGCGCTTTTCATCGAGTCCATTTGCTTGAAATGACGCCTTGGAATGGTCTGCGATGCCAAGGTATTCGAGTCCCAACTCCTTTGCTGCAGCGACCATATCATCCAGTGAAGCTCTGCCGTCGCTGGCGGTGGTATGGTTATGAAATATGCCGCGAAGGTTGCTCCACTCGATCAATGCCGGAAGTGAGTGTTTTTCAGCGGCATCGATTTCGCCGCGGTCCTCGCGGAGTTCCGGGGGCACCGGGTCGAGGCCAAGGGCGTGGTAGATGTCGTTTTCCTCAAGGATTTCGGGAATCGGTTCGCGAAGTTCGCGCCCATCGGCGGGGCTGAAACGGTATTCATTCAGCGACCATCCCCGTGCGAGAGCCCGGGATCGTATGCGAACATTGTGCTCCTTGCTTCCTGTAAAGTAATTCAAGGCAAACGGGAATTCCTTCCCCGCGACCACGCGCAGGTCGCATTGGATGCCGTTTTTCAGGATGACGCTCGATTTGGTAGCTCCCTTTGCAAGGATGTTTACGACCAGTGGATGGGTGGAAAAAAAATCCATTACATCTGCCGGTTGGCTTGATGAGACAATGAAATCGAGATCGTGGACGACCTCCTTTTTTCTGCGGTAGCTGCCGGCGATGGCTGACTGATTGGCTGCGGGATGTCCACGAAGATCGTCCAAAAGCGATTCCGCGAGCGAGGCAATATCGCCGAAACGAAACTCGCCGGCATGGGCTCGCATGTGGTCGATGCCTTTGAGTATGTTCGCCGCCGTCTTTTCCCCGAACCCTGGAAGAGTGGCGACCTTGCCCTCTTTGCACGCACGCTCCAGACTCGTAATCGAGTGTACCTTGAGGCTGTCCCAGAGGATCTTAATCTTCTTAGCGCCAAGTCCCTGGATATCGAACAGGGTAAGAATGTCCGGCGGGAACTCTTCGCGAAGGTTGTCGAGATAAGGGAGGCGGCTTGTCGTATGGAGCTCGGTGATTTTTTCTCCGGTGGCCTTCCCGATGCCCTCGATCGCGGTGAGTCTCTCCTCGGCGATCAAGGTATCAAGCGGCTCTGCAAGGGTTTCAAGAGCGCGAGCAGCCTGCGTGTAGGCACGGATCTTAAATGGATTTTCTCCCTTGAGTTCTAGCAGTCGGGCGATGGCTTCAAAAGCATCAGCGATTTTTTCTTTGGTCATTGCAGGTAAGTATTGATGCGATTGCGCCAACCGGGAAGCCATCGGGACTCGCTGCGGGCTGTGGGCGAGTTGGCGACTCGTCGGGTCAGAATATGGTCGGCAGCCTTCGCAAATCCGCTCATTGGCTCATCTTCAGCGGGCATTATTTCCAGAACTTGCAGGAGGCCCCAGCCCTCTCCGCGATACCGTTCGGCAGGATTTACTCCCTCCCCTTTAAAGTTTACATAGTCCACAAGCGCGTAGAATCCGAGTGGGCATTTGGCAACTCTGCGGAAATTTGCTTCAACCAGCGCGCGGTTGTTCTTTTGGCTTTTTGCCAGCATGCGAGGCAGTGCCTGCTCTAGGCGCATCGCCGCAAAGCGAGCTTGCAGGGCAACGGTTGAAGAGAGTAGGGCGCGCAACTTTTGCAAGCGAGATCCCTGCATGTCCGCTTGGAATTCGGTTCGCACATTCCATGGGCACGGGCCAAGCATCCAGTCTTCCACCGGCTGTTTGTGATCTTTCAAAAAACGGGCCAACCGCGGCCAACTCTCCTCGAAGGGACCGCGATGACCGGCGGGATACCAAATAAAATGGGCGATACCGAGCGAAGGAAACTCCTCGCCCATGTTCCATGCGGTAAGTCCAGAGACTGTGCCAGCGCATTCGTTCTTCCAGATGCGCCGGCCGATTTCTATCGCCTGTGCATCCGTCAGGCTGACATCTGCCGCCGCAACCGGGTGAGGCATCGCCATGGCCAAAAGCGACAGAAATAAAAATGTCATCCAATGATTTCTAGCATGCTCCCGCCGCTGCGCAAAGGCGGGTTTCTCCCGCGTGGCATGGCTGAGAGGTTTTGCCGAGTATTGCTGAATGAAGCAGAAGCTACCACAGAGGCTCTCGGGGCAAGGGTGGATCGCCAGAGTAGGGAGCAGTAGCAATGCCCTGGATCTAGAGGCTGGTGTGTTTACTCGGGATGATCCGGTGTCGATCGCGCGGTCGCTTAAGAGCTCAGCGGAAGCCAGTACCCGTCGGAAGGCTGAGGCCTTCCAGTCGGCGATGTCGATGCTCAACTTCCACATCAATCGCTCGGGCCGCCGATTGACTCCACGCAGGCGGGAGTGCCTCGAAAAAGCCAAGGGCGAACCGCGGAAATTGTTTCTCCGCTCGGCCTCTTGACCCATTGCTGTAAAGCGTCAACATATTCTAATTAAAGAGGTGGGTGTTAGCCCCGTTAATTCATTGACACGCTGATAAGAGAAATTCATCTTTTCAACCAAGACAACACACCGAATGCCCCCGGAATCAAATCAGCCCAGAACACGCCTTTCAATGTGGTCTATTCGCGGTTTTTCTTCCCCTCTGAGAACCAACTAACCCTACCATTATGCTGACATCTTGCCCACACTGCCAAGGCAGTCTTGATATCTCTGCGGATCTCTTCGGCCATACGGTCGAGTGTCCTCTCTGCAACGGAAAATTCGATGTGGAAACACCCGCCGGCAGTGCCGATGGAGAAGCCAGCGATGCCAAGCCTGTCCGCACCGGGTGGAAGGAAAAAGACCACGCAAATGTTAATTTCCTGCTAGCCCTTTTGATCGGCTCCACGGTTACCATCTTGTTTCTAGGGGCTATGTTCCCTCTGCGGGGAAGTATCGGCGCGATTTTCCTCGATCGCGGTTGGGTGAACTGGGCTGAAACATTCCTGTTTTTCTGGGGGTTGGCGATTCTTGGCTTGAAGGTAAAGCAGAATGGTCACCAAG
>CALAPX010000148.1 GCA_937888355.1 uncultured Spartobacteria bacterium | reverse complement strand
AAAAACCAGGTTGAGGCTCTGACGATCTGTTTTATCAACGCCTATGTGAACGGCCGGGAAATCCGCGTGTATTGCAAGTACGCCGTGAAGGCCGGAGCAAAAAACGCCCCGGGGCTAATGAATGTCCATGGGTGGATGAGTATGCCGTCCATCGACGAGTCGTATGTTCAGGATGGTTGGGCGGTCCTTGCCCATGATTACTGCGGCAAGAGCGGCAATCGTCCAAACTTCACGAAGTACCCGCCCGGCATGGAATACGGGAACATGGATGCCAGCACGGGCTACCGGGTCAAAGACAAACTCCCAGACAAATCGGACATCATCTCCCCGACCCAGACGGACGATTACCTTTGGTATGCCATCCAGCGCCGCGCCTTGAGCTATTTACTGGAGCAAAAGGAGGTCGATAAAACCCGGATTGGCGCGAAGGGGTACTCCTACGGCGGCACGATCATGTGGAACCTCGCCATGGATCCTCGCGTGAAGGCGGTGGTCGCCTACTTTGGGATCGGTTGGTTGGACTACTACCGCAACAAGAGCGTCTGGATGTACGAGGTGCCTCCGAAGAATCCCCCAAAATCACCTGGCGAACAGATCGTGCTGGCCTCAATCGCTCCAGAGGCCCATGCCCCTTACATCAAAGCCGCCTGCCTCTGGCTGAATGGCTCGAATGACCACCATGGCGGTCACGAACGCGGGGAGCAGACATTCAAAAAGTTTCAACCGGCCGTACCATGGGACTTCGCGATCCAGGCACGCGGGCACCATGACACCAAGAAACTTGGAAATGACTGCAAGCTGTGGCTCGAAAAATACGTGCTCGGCAAGGACATCGACTGGCCCGCACGTCCGACCAGCAGCATTGTGTTGGATAAACAAGGCGTGCCTGAGTTTCGTCTCTCCCCGGCGTCCACCGGAAATATCGAGCAGGTCGAAGCGTGGTATGCGCTGAAGGACCCTGTGAGCTTCGGCCGCCACTGGCGCGATGCCAAACTCGAGCGACACGGCGACACGTGGACTGCCAAGCTCCCCGTGGCCAATGTGGACAACTATGTCTTTGCGTTCGCCAATATCCGCTACAAGGGCGACATCGTGATTTCCTCGGATTTCACCGCCGCGATCCCCTCGAAGCTCGGCACCGCCGTGGCGACCGACACCAAGGCCGATTCGCTTTCCGGCGAGGCCACCCTCTGGAGCGATGTAGGCCCGGTCGAGGGGGTCGGAGGCATCGCGGGGATCCGTCCGCTCGACAATCGGAAAGGCACAACCTGCAACGCCTTCGCGGATCCAAAATGGAAAGCGCCCAAAGGCGCGTCGCTCACCTTCAAATTCTACTGCACCCAACCGCAAACACTCATCCTCGATGCCGGTTCGAATTTCAAAGCAACCGTCCAGATCACCGCCTCGAATGAGTGGCAGACCATGACGATCCCGGCATCGCAGGTGCGCTGGGGCGGCGATCAACACCCGCTCAAAGACTGGAGTGAGGTGAGGGCCGTCACCTTCAAACCAGATACCAATCAAGATATTACAAAGGTTGTTTTCGCGGACATCAAGTGGTCAACTGCCGCACCAACCACCCCATGAGATTTCGACGCCGTTTTTTCGCTGCCCTATTCATCCTTGTAGCATCCAGTTGCCTCGCGCCCGCCGCCGGATCCGATACCACTCGACTCGATGTTCCATTTAAAACGAGCCCCCAAGGGCCGCTGAAACTCGATCTGCATTATCCCGAGGCGCCGCAGCCGGGAGCGAAATACCCGCTGGTTGTTTTCACCCACGGAGGAGGCTGGTCTGCCGGCGATAAAACCATCTCTGGTCGCGGCCCCCGCTTCCATGGCGTGAGTGCCCTCACCTCCCAAGGCTTCTGCGTGGCGTCAGTCGGGTACCGTCTTTGCTCGAAAGACACCGACATCAGGATCCGCGATTGCATCACCGACGCGAAGGATGCCCTCCGCTTTTTGGCCAAGAATGCCGACCAGTTCTCTGTGGACCCGAACCAAGTATTCACCTTCGGGGACTCGGCCGGCGGTCAACTGGCCCAGATGGTCCTCCTCTCCCCGCCGGAATCGTTTCCAGGCGACCCCGCGCTGGCTGACGCGAAATACCGTCTGGTCGCAGGAGTCTCCTGGTATGGACCGTGCGACTTTGAAAAAACCGACCTCTTCAATGGCCCCGGAAAAACCGGCGTGCGCGATCGATTTGGCGCCCGCATTATCAGCGCAAAAACCGAGGCGAAGGACAAACTCGCCGCCTACCGCGAGGTGAGCCCCGTGAACTACCTCACGGCTGAAAGCCGTCCGCTACTGATGATGCAGGGGGATATGGACACCACGATCCCTGTGCACCATGCCCACTACATGAAACAGAGGGCCGGCGAAGTGAATGCTCCCGTCGAAACGATGATCGTGAAAAATGCCGGGCACGGCTGGAAGCCCGCCGGCGGCCCCATTTCCGCTAGCATTGAGGAAATCTCCAAAAAAACCGCCGATTTTCTAAAAGCCCACCTGGATTAAAACCCATGAAGTTCCTCCCAGCCATGGCCGCCCTCTTGGGGGTAGCTCTCCTCCCTGCTCAAGCATCCAAGACTTCCCAGCCCAATATCGTTTTTATCTTTGCCGATGACTGGGGCTGGGGCGACTTGTCGTGCCACGGGCACCCGTGGATCAAGACCCCGAATATTGACCGACTCGCGCGCGAAGGAACCGATTTCCACCGCTTTACTGTAGCCAGCGGCGTGTGCTCCCCAAGCCGCGCGGCGATCATGACCGGCCAATTCCCGGCACGGCACTGCATCGACGGGCACTTTGCGCATGTTCCCGACAATGCCAGACGCAACATGCCCGACTGGCTGTCCCCTTCCGCCCCATCGCTCCCGCGCATGCTCCAATCCGCAGGGTATGCCACGGCGCATTACGGAAAATGGCATCTGGCTAACAACATGATCCCCGATTCCCCCACCCCCGCCTCGTATGGATACGATGATTACGGGGCGTTCAATTGCTCCGGCGAGCAAATGCCTGTGCACGACGATGCGCGGCGGGCGATCGCGTTCATGGAATCCGCCGTGGCGGATAAAAAGCCGTTCTTCATCAACCTCTGGATCCACGAACCGCACACCCCGTTTCACACCGTGCCGAAGTACGAATGGCGCTTCCGTGAGATGCCCAATGAGGCGGAGCGCATCTACGCCTCGGTCTTGTCCCACGCGGATGACCGCATCGGCGAGGTCCTCGATGCCATCGACCGCTTGGGTATCGCCGAGAATACCCTGATTATCTTCAGCTCTGATAACGGCCCGGCACACGCGCCTGCTTCCTCCAAGCCCGAACTCACTTACGACTCGGCCACTGGTGCCGGCTGGGGATTGGGAGCCGCCAAAGGCTCCACCGCCGGGCGCAAAGGCTGGAAAGGTTCCCTCTTTGAAGGCGGCATCAATGTTCCGTTCATCGCCCGCTGGCCTGGAAAAGTTCCTGCGGGAAACGTGGACTCGGAATCGCTGATTTCCGCCGTGGATCTTCTGCCGACCTTCTGCGAACTCGCCGGCGCGACACCGCCCCCCGCTTACTTCCCCGCTGGCGTGAGCCAAGTCGGGGCATTGACGGGACATCCCGCCCCGGAACGTGCCAAGCCCCTCTTCTGGCGCTTTGAGGCGACTTGGCCGCCGAAAAAAGAGGAGCCCGACCACTGGGTTGCAAGGGCGATTGTGGATTCCCACTGGAAGCTAGTTGCCAATAAGGATGCCAGCCGGCTCGAGTTGTACGATCTCAACCTAGACCCGTTGGAAAAAAACGACCTCAGCAAAGCGCACCCGGAAGTTGTTGCTGAGCTCCGTCAAAAGCTGGACGCATGGCACGACTCCCTCCCTGCCCATCCGACTGGCGATGTCTTTTCCACTGAACGAACCCCATGATTAAAACAACGACATCAATTTTCTCGTTCGCCCTGTTGCTGGCCTTCGTGCTCAGCAACACATGGGCGGCAAAACCAGTAGCCGCGAAATCATCCAAAGCCTCAGAATTTCACACCCCGAAAGATGATCGCGAGGGCCTCCGACAGAAGCGTGATCTCAGGCCCTACCTACCCAATGTGTTTCTCATCGGAGATTCGATTTCCATCGCGTACACGATTCCGGTCGCCGAGCTCCTCAAAGATGAGGCGAACGTCCAGCGCCCCAAAGTGAATTGCGGCAACACGGAAGCCGGCCTTGCTGGACTCACCGAGTGGCTTGGGAACCAGAAATGGGACGTGATCCACTTCAATTGGGGACTGCATGACCTGAAATACGTGAACCCTGAAGTCAAAAGGGTTGGCAACCTCGACAAAGTCAACGGAACCCAAGCGGTGCCCCTCGAGGCCTACGAAAAGAACCTCGAACTCCTCGTTGAACAACTGGAAAAGACAGGAGCAAAACTCATCTGGGCATCGACCAGTCATGTTCCCGAAGGCGAGCCCGGACGCTTCGCCGGGGATGAGATCAAGTACAACGCCGTTGCCCGAAAAGTCATGGAACGCCACGGCATCCCGGTGAACGACCTCCATGCGTTGACCACAAGCTTTGCCGGCAAGTACTCCCGCAAACGCGGAGATGTCCATTACACCAAGGAAGGCTCTCAGAAAATCGCCGCGCAGGTGGCCGATGCAATTCGCCAACAAGGGTTGGCAAAAAAGAAATAACCCTCAACCCACTTCACCTCCGCTCATGATCAGGTTTTCTCTCCTTACAACTATTGCTCTCGCTCTTGCCATCGGGGTGCCGCGCCAAAGCAAGGCTGAAGAACTGCCCCCCGGCTCTGCCCCCTCTCCTGAGTTCCGGCACCCCCCGGAAAACGACGCCCGCCTGAACAAATGGTTTCGCGACGCCAAATTCGGGGCCTTCATTCACTTTGGCGCTTACTCTGCCCTCGCTGGAAAATACAAGGACACGGTTGGCGGTCACTATGCCGAGTGGATCCAGATGGATGCCGGCATTCCCTATGAGGAATATCGGAAGGAAGTGGTTGGCAGCTTCAACCCCACGGAGTTCGACGCCGAGGAATGGGTCAAAATCTTCAAAGACGCCGGCATGCGGTATGTCGTGATCACCGCGAAGCACCACGATGGCTTCGCGCTCTACGACTCGGCCTGCAGTGACTACGACGTGATGGATGCCTCCCCCTTCAAACGCGACATCATCAAGGAACTCTCCGAGGCCTGTCACCGCAACGGGCTCAAGTTTGGCGTGTATTACTCGCATGCATTCGATTGGAGCGATCCCGACTCCTCGACATTTTTCAAACCGGACCCCCTCAAAAAAATCCACCCCGGCCTGCCTGCAGACCACCAACCCGACTTTGATGCCTATATCGCCCGCAAAGCCGTTCCCCAGACCAAGGAACTTGTGGGTAACTACGGGGTCGACTTGGTTTGGTTCGACACCCCCCAGTATGTCACACCAGAGAGGGCCCGGGTGTTCCACGATGCGGTGCGAACACTGAACCCTGACTGCGTGATCAATTCGCGCCTTCTTCTCATGTCGAGATACTTCAAGAATTTTGGGGCCGACGACCCAAGGTTTACCAAGGAACTTTTTGGAGCCTTCGACTATGTCTCACTTGGCGACAAAGCAGTACCGCCCCATCAGTTGCCTTTCACGACCGAGTCCCCCGACAGCGTGAGTTCCTCGTACGGGTACAAGGCCCATGGAGAACAAAAATACCATTCCCACCAGGAAATGATCCACCGGTTGGTCCACACCGTTTGTGGTGGCGGGAACTATCTTCTCAATTGTGGTCCGATGGGGAATGGCAAGATCGACCCGAAGGCCGTGGAACTTTTCGCCGGTCTGGGAGCATGGATCCATGACAACAGCGAGGCAATCTACGACACCCTCCCGAGTCCGTTTCCCACACGCCCGTCATGGGGTGATGCAACTCTCTCGAAAGATGGAAAAACCCTCTTCCTGCATGTCATGAAATGGCCGAAAGACGGCAAACTCACCGTGGAAGGAATCGCTGAAAAAGCCTTGGCTGCTTCCTTTCTGTCGCCAAAGGCTCCCCAAGCTCCCCTTGAATTCAATCAATCAGGCTCAACTCTCACGCTCGCCATTTCAGGCGAAGCGGTAGATCAAGACTGCTCGGTGATTAAACTCTCCTTGGAGCAGCCATTTCCCGCAACATAACAACAATGTCTTGTCGTCATAGTTGTCGACTGGAGGATTGATGCTCATTACTGATTCAGCATGGCGATTTTGATCGTTGATGATGTGGAGGAAAACCTCCGGGTCCTTGAAGCCTTTCTATCCCGTGCGGGCCACACGGACATCCCTAAGGCTTCGTCAGCAAGAGAGGCTTATCAAATTCTCGAGGAACACGAGTCCATCGATCTCATCCTGCTCGATATCATGATGCCGGAAATTAGCGGCATCGATGCTTGCCGGAAAATCAAGGCTGACGAGCGCTTGAAAGATATTCCAGTGATCATGGTGACGGCACGGAATGACTTGGAGAGCTTGGAATCGGCATTTTCCGCAGGGGCCATGGATTACGTCGTCAAACCCCTCCGAAAAATCGAACTGCTCGCACGGGTGAACTCAGCGATCCGCCTCAAGAGAGAGATGGATCAACGCAAAAAAAGGGAACACGATTTGGAGGACCAAAAAAACGCCCTTCAAATTGCCCTGAATGAAATCAAGGTCCTCAGAGGATTTCTTCCAATCTGCGCCCACTGCAAAAAAATCCGCGATTTGCAGGGGTTTTGGCATCAATTGGAGGCATACATCATGAGCCATGCGGACGTGCGTTTCAGCCATGGGATTTGCAATTCATGCTTGGAGACTCATTATCCAAGCGATGACACTCCTAAAGATCCGCCCAGCCTCACCCTCTAAATCGAATTAAACAACATGTTCACGAAGTTCATAAGCACGCTTTCCCTAGTATTAATGATTCCCATGGCATCTGCATCCACCGACACAGTCCAACTCTGGCCCAATGGAACCCCGGGCATCGACTCCTCGATTCCTGAGCAAAGCGTTAGGGATGCGATCATCAACAACATCCACAACCCGACGCTCTCAATCCACCGCCCGGCACAACCCAATGGCTGCGCGGTCGTGGTCTGCCCAGGCGGCGGGTACTCGGTTCTTTCAATCGTGAATGAAGGCACCAAGGTCGCCGAATTTTTGAACTCCCAGGGCATCACTGCGTTTGTCCTCAAATACCGGCTCCCCAACACACCTGGGGCTGATTTCAAGGATCCCGTGCCTCTCTCAGACGCCCTCCGAGCGATCCAGTGGGTGCGCCACCATGCCGCAGATTTCGGCGTTGATCCGGCACGGATCGGGATCATGGGATTTTCCGCCGGAGGACACCTCGCCGCGAGCTCAGGGACCAGGTATTCGCTCGGGTCGAATATTGGAACCGATGCCATCGCAAAAACATCCGCACGACCCGACTTCATGGCGCTCGTGTATCCGGTGATCTCGACCAACAAGGAAATCGCCCACAATTGCCCGAAGCACCTGCTCCCACCAGACGCCTCCCCAGAAGCCTTGGAGGCGCAATCCATCGAGACGCTCGTGACGTCCGAAACACCTCCGACATTCTTCGCGCACGCCAAAAATGATGCAGGGGTGGTTCCTCAAAATAGCAAAGTGATGCACAAGGCCCTTGAGAAGGCTGGCGTCCCCTCCAGCCTCAACCTCTACGAGGAAGGCGGTCATGGATTCGGCTTGGGCAGGCCTGGACATGACTCGACCCAATGGCCATCGGCATTTGTCGAATGGCTCAAATCACGTCACTTTATTTGAAACTCCCCACCCACCATTGACACAACCACGCACCCACTGACACATGATGAAACACCGCCCGCTCCTCTGCCTCGCCGCACTCCTCGGCGTTGTGGCCACCGCCACCGCCGCCCCCAAGCCAAATATCGTCCACATCTTTGTCGATGACCTCGGCTGGCAGGACATCGCCAGCCACAAAATCGATGGCAAGCCCGTGTACGAAACCCCGAACCTCGACCGCCTCACCAAAATGAGCCGCCGGTTCACGCAAGCCTACTCGCCCGCGCCATCCTGTGCCCCTTCGCGTGTGGCGTTTCTGCGTGGTCAACATCCGGTCCATACCGGCGTTTACCATGTCCAAGGCGGCATTCTTCCAGCGCCCTATAGGAAGGAAAATGCGGTCATGGAGCCGATCTACCCCTACGGCCTTCCGGACGAGGAACCAACCCTCCCCGACACGCTCAAGAAAGCGGGTTACTTCTCAGGCCACATCGGCAAGTGGCACTCCGGCGGAAAGTCCGAGGGCTATCCCTTCCCGGTCGATCAAGGATTCGACTTCGGCTTTCTAGAACGCGATTACAACGACACCGACCTCTGGAACCCGAAGGATGGCGCCCGCAACAAATTCTTCGGCATTTTTGACAAAATGAAGCCCGACCGCCTTTCGGACTTCGCCACTGACAAAGCGGACGATCCCTATCGTATCGATGCCGACGGACGCCCCTACGACAAGCTCACGGACATGGCTGTTGGGTTCATCGATAAATACAAAGACCGCCCGTTCTTCCTGAACTTTGCCACATTCATGGTTCACGGGCCGATCCAGACCCGCGACCGCAAGCGCTTCGACCACTACCTGGAGAAGATGGGATTTGAACTTCCCACCGATCCGGAAACCGATCCCAACAAAGGCCAAGGCGGGCACACGAACCCGTACTACGCCAGCATGGTCGATTCGCTCGACTGGATGGTTGGCAAGATCCTCGACACTCTCGAAACCACCGACGATCCACGCAACCCCGGCCATAAGCTCATCGACAACACCTATGTCATCCTCGACTCGGATAACGGCGGTGTCCTGCCATACACAGACAACACTCCGCTGCGTGGCGGGAAGCAGAATACGTACGAAGGCGGCATTCGTATTCCGTTCCTCGTAGCGGGCCCCGGCGTCCCTGCGGGAACGACGTGTGACACACCGATCACGCTCGTGGATCTGTTCCCGACATTCCTGGAGATTGCCGGCTTGCCAGCGGATCCTTCGCTGAAACTCGATGGATCGACTATTCTTCCCCAATTCCGGGGAGCGAGCGGGCCGGTGATCCAACCCGATGGTACGCCGCGCGAATCGATCTGCTGGTTCTTTCCATTTCCCGCCCACATGTCTGCCGCCATCCGCAAGGGGGATTGGAAACTGGTGCGCAACTTCGGGATCAAGGGCGGCACCGATGTCCCAGCCAATATCGAACTCTTCCGCCTCTACAATGACGACGGCAGCCCGAACGACCTCGGGGAAGAACATGACCTCGCGAAGGATCAACCGGCGCGCCGCAATCTGCTGCTGAAGGAACTTGATGCGTTCCTTGCCGAGGCCAAGGCTCCGTTGCCCTACAAGAACGCCCGGAGCGACAAGAATCCCGCCGCAGAGCGCAATGCCGTTCCCGCGATCCTCAAGCGCGGGTCCGAGGGCGATCTCGTTTGGGCGACCTATGAAACCGGCAAGGGCAAATCGCCCATCACAGATGCCACCCTTATGTACACGCTCAATCCCCTTCCCTTCGACTCCTCGAAGGGTCATCGCGAAGAGTGGTTTTCAAAACCAGCCCGCATTCTTGACGGCAAAGTCGAGGCCGAGATGCCGCCCGGAGCGACCCATGCCGCCTTTGTCCTGCTCGACTCGAATCGCTATTGCATCACCTCGGAACCGGTGCCCGATTGGCAGGAAAACCTAAATAGCACTACCACGAAGGGATCCCAATTCCTGAAGGATGGCTATGCATGGAAGCCAGGACTCGCCGCTCTCATCAAACTGGGGGAGCGCGCATTAGCTTCCGCCACCCAAGGTGGATTGGATTCCAGCACCCTTTTGAATTCGATCAAACTGGCTAAAAAAAACCTTGGCGATGCCTCCACTACTGAATCCGACCAAGTGAACACTATCCGTACTCTGCGAGCTGCTATCCGAAATCAGAAAGGCACCCCCGAATCGACCAACAAATCAATTAACCGCTTTCTGCACGATACCAGCTTTTAGAAGAGTCAAACGATCCCAAGACTATCGGAAGGAGCTTTTCAGTTAAATTAGGCTTCACATTTTTTCCGCCTTACTACTAAGCCTCGCTGTCATCTTAAAAGATTCAACCCTAGGCCGTTTCCCGCTTTTTTTCTGCGCAGGAGCCAGGTGCCCCCACCAACAAGCAGGATCGCTGCCGTGGCCCAGGTTTCGGGTTCGGGCACGGGCTGGACTTGCCATGGGCTGAAGGAGGACGAGATGAAGCTGTTGCCGATCAGGCCGGTCCCCCACCCGCTGTAGAAGCTGATGTATGGCAGACTGTCGGACACGTTCGCGTTGT
>CALAPX010000147.1 GCA_937888355.1 uncultured Spartobacteria bacterium | reverse complement strand
TTCTTCGTTGGTCTGTGCCACAAGCGATTACGGTGTGCGCTTCGCGGCGGGAGTATCTTCCGGCGCGATACATGCCGTGCAGTTTCACCCCGAAAAAAGCCAAGGAGCCGGGCTGGCCCTGCTGCGCAATTTTTTATCAACTTTATGATCCTTCTGCCTGCCATTGATCTCATGGGCGGCGAAGTCGTGCGTCTTCGGCGCGGGCTTGCCACCGAGAAAGTCGTTTATTCATCCGATCCCGTCGCCTTTGCAAAAAAGTGGCAGGCCGCTGGAGCGGATTGGTTGCATTTGGTTGATCTGGATGCGGCATTCACCGGAGTGCCAAGTAATCTAGAGGCGGTTGCTGCTATTTGTAAGGCGGTCGATGTTCCTTGCGAGCTTGGCGGCGGGATGCGGACCAACGAAACCATTGAGGCCGCATTTCAGGCCGGGGTGAGTCGTGTGATTCTCGGCACGAAAGCATGGCAGTCCCCTGAAGTACTCGCCGAATTCTGTGCCCAATTCGGTGGTGGGCGTCTAGCGGTGGGGATCGATGCAAATGGCGGCAAGGTCGCAGTGAAAGGGTGGACGGAAACAACGGAAACATCCGCTGCAGATCTTGCTTTAACTGCTCAGAAGGCCGGTGTGGGGACAATTATTTACACCGATATCGCTACGGATGGGATGCTTGAGGGTCCCAACTATACTGAACTCGAGCACATGCTGGAGATTCTTGAATGCAATTTAATCGCTAGCGGCGGGGTATCCTCCGCTGAGGATCTACGGCGCTTGTCGGCGATGCCGCGCTTGCACGGGGCAATCATTGGTAAAGCACTCTACGACGCTCGAATCACCGGCAACCTACGGGAAATCATTGGAAGCTGACCGCTTGGCCTCCGGTCGGGGAGCCTATCCACTTGCGAAGCGCCGCAAGCTGGAATAGCAAGAACCCACGTGAATATCTACGCGAGGTCACTCCGCTACTTCAGGCCGTTTTTTTGGCCCACGCTCGGCGGCGTGCTTCTCACATTGCTGTCTATTCTCTTGAGCCTGCTCAAGCCATGGCCTTTCAAATTTATCGTCGACGGCATTCTCGACCCGGCCGGAGGGGGTACGGCATCCCGGGCTGTAGTGGAGCATTGGTTCGGAGGCGCCCAGCCATCAATCATTATCCTTTGGCTCTGTGTGGCGCTTGTTTTGATCAGTCTGCTCGGCGGTCTGGTGAACTTGGCCTCGAACTATTTGTTTCTAAATGTCGGGCTGCAAGCGTTGCTGAAATTTCGCTCTGAACTTTATGGAGCTTTGCAGGCGCTTCCACTGAAATTTCATGACGTCCGCCGGAGTGCCGATTCAAGTTTCCGCGTGGCTTACGATTCGCAGAGCATTCAAACTATATACAACAAGGGGTTCGCCACGGTTCTTTCGTCTGTAGTGATGCTTTTGGCGACATTTTTGGTGATGTGGCAAATGAGCGTCCAGCTGACTTTGGTTTCATTGGCTGTTCTGCCGGTTGTTGTGTGGGCTATTCGGTATTACGCCGAGAAGGTGCGCACGCAGTCGACCACGATTCATGAGAGGGAAAGCGATTTGCTGACACTTGCGCAGGAGGGCTTGAGTCAGATTCGCATGGTGCATGCATTCGGCAGGGAGGCCTATGAGGTAGATCAATTTCAAGAAAAGGCCTCAAGAAGCCTAGAGGCGAATATGAGGCTCAACATGACCACGGTTACGAGTGCATTGGTGGTCGGGACATTGATGGCGGCTGGCACCGCATTGATGTATTACAGCGGATCTCTTCAAGTCCTTGACTCAAACTCAGGATTGACCCTTGGCGATCTTCTGGTGTTTTCCGCGTATCTGCTGATGCTTTACCAACCGCTCGAGCAATTGAGCTATACTGCTTGGGCGATGGAGGGGGCTGTGGCTGGAGCCCAGCGGTGTTTCGAAGTTCTGGACAAGAACAACGACGTGCCCGAGGCCCCCGGAGCGATTGAGCTTCGTGATGTGCGCGGGAGGATTTCCTTTGAGAAGGTGGTATTTGCTTACAGTGCCGAGCGTCCGGTATTGGACGGCATTGATTTCACGATCGAGCCAGGCCAGCAAGTTGCATTCGTGGGAGGGACAGGAGCCGGAAAAAGCACGCTGCTCAGTCTTGTGCCACGATTTTATGATCCCACGGGTGGCGCTGTTTTGCTGGATGGGCACGATTTGCGTGCACTGACCAAGTCGAGCCTGCGCTTGCAGATCGGTGTAGTTCTTCAGGAAACGCTCCTTTTTTCCACCACCGTGCGAGAAAATATAGCATATGGAAAACTCGGAGCCACGGACGGAGAAATTCGTGAAGCTGCCCGCAAAGCGCATGCGTTGGATTTCATCAATGCCTTGCCCCAAGGCTTCGATACACCCGTGGGCGAGCGGGGTGGACAACTAAGTGTCGGCCAACGCCAACGCATCGGAATCGCCCGTGCTTTCTTGAAAAATGCGCCCATCCTCCTTCTCGACGAACCCACTAGTGCTCTTGATCCTAACACCGAGCACGCGATTATGGAGACAGTCCGTGAATTGATGCGCGGGAGGACGACATTGATCATCACGCACAGGCTCGCCACGATTCATGGCATGGACCGTATTCTTGTGTTGCAAGGGGGCAGGATTGTCGAGGATGGCAGTGGGCGGGAGCTCTTGGCAAAAGGTGGTGCGTATGCCTCTCTCTATCGCGATGCCGTTTCGCATGTGGCATGAAATCAATTGTTCAAAGCGCATGTGTTCTTGCATGATAAATTTGAAGTGAGATTTCTTCTTAAGATCACTGTTTTTATCGGACTGGTGCTGTCCGTCTATGTGTTATGGCCTCGGCAGCCTTCATTGACCGCTTTTTCGCCGAGGGAATTTGCCGTGCTGAATATTGCCTCATGGCGTGGGGTCGTAGAGGGTCGGCCTACTGAAGCCCTGGTCTCATTGTATCGAATTTACGAGGGCCAATACGGGTTGCTTCCGATTGATGCGCTTGAGGCTGCGTGGAGTTCATGGCAAGCCATGTCAATCTTTGTGAAAGCGGCTGACCGTGCCGATCAGGAGCAGGCCTTGCCGCATTTGGAGCGGGCATTTGGTGTTTTATCCTCCAAGGCTGGAATGGTGGGAGATAGTCAGGTAGCGGCGAGGCTTGAGTTGTTTGAGTGGATGCTCGCATCCGACAGCAAAAAACGCCCGGAGTTGGCTACTGCTGTTGCTGAAAAGATCGCATTGGCCCACGGCGCGCCTGCGGCTGGATTTGAAAATGCGGCCTCAATACTTGCCAAGGCGATCAGCTTGCGCGCAGACCAAAAATGGAGTGCTGCGGAACGCTCATTGGAGCAAGGGCTGGAAAGAGTGAAGGAGCGCCTTCCTAACCCGGCAAAAGCTCATTGAGCCGCTTTTCCGAAAGAAGGGGTTCCTAGGAAAGATCTTCCGCGGTGACGCTCTGTTGCGGGCGCGAGGCAAGGTGGGTTGCCTGCTCCACAACGCGGTCGGGAGATTCATCGAACCTGTACCCGTGGCAGTTCGGGCAAGTAACTACACGTGCCGTGACAATCGAATCGCAGCCCTCGCAGACTTTGAACTTCAAAGGTGCGGCGATAATTTTCTGTGCCTTGGCCGCCCGTTCCGCGAGATGGTTGTCGTCCGACATGATTAAAAGAATAACGGTTCCCGAAAGGCCGCGCCACTTGAATCGATGGGGTACGCGTCTGTGAAATTCGCGATCACTGCTTGCAGGGACTGAGTCCGGGGGGTAATTCGTTATTGATGGTCGCCTCATTTTTTCCAAAACCCTCGCACCCCCCAATGCCACGAGTCGCAGTTTTTGCCGGAGTATTGATTCTGATGCTGACTTTGTTCCGGGTTTTGCGGGCGATTTGGCTGCCCGAGTTGCCTAATTTTTCGCCCATTGCGGCCTTGGCATTTTGTGGCGGGTTGTTTCTGCCTGGGTGGATCGCTTGGGCGCTTCCTATCGGAGCCTTGGTGGCATCCGATATTGTGTTGTCGGTGATGCTCGGATTTTCACCACTGAGTGGAGGCCAGTTGATCGTGTGGGCTTCGATTGCAGGGATTGTAGGCATCGGTCGAGGGTTGGCCTTGTGCCGGGATTTTTCGCTGCCCCGTTTTTTTGGGGTCCTTATTGGCTGCGGGGTTGCCTTTTATGTAGTCACCAACACTGGAGCATGGTTGATGAATCCAGCCTACCCGCGTGGAATTGATGGGCTATGGATGTCCTTGACTACTGGGTTGCCGGGATATCCCCCATCTTGGATTTTTTTCCGCAATTCGCTGGTATCGGACCTGCTTTTTGGTTCTTTGCTTCTTGCTGTTCGAGTTCTTGTTCAAGTGGGCGAACTACGGCAGGCGAGGGAGGCTTGATTCTGCCGATCTCCAAGCTGATATAAAAATCCTTTGGGGTTGAGTATTCAGGTGGAACTAAATACTGGACCCAACTGCTTCGGTGAAGCCGTTCCAAAGGGGGGGGACACGCTACAAAAAAGGCATAAGATCACGCATCTACCTCCCATGGCCGCATAGCTTAAATCCCTCACCTGCCGTGGGGGCTGCTAGTTTTGCGATGGGAGCGGGCTGGCTTTAGGCACAAGCCGTAGAACAACTGTGCGGTTTTTAGCCGCTCCACCAGGTTGCGTCTCCGGGAAGGGCGGAGCAAGTCCGCCAGCGGAGCTGGCAAGAAGCCGTTCAGCCGGGAAGCTCCCTTCTTGGCGCATGACAGCGGTTGCCTCAATCGCGCGGCGGAGACCAAGTGTGAAGTTGTCACGGAATGGGGATTGTGGACGGACTTTTTCCGAGTCGGTTTGCCCCTCGATGATGACCCAGAAATCCGGGGCATTGGCGTTCAAAAACTCAGCCACTCGGGCGAGTTGATTGCGGCCTTCAGATCCGATTTTTACACCGGAGGAGAAGATGCCATCTTGAAAGACAATGCGAATTTCGTTGTTCGAGCTGTTGATAGAGCATCCTGAGAGATCAAATAATGCTGGGAGGATACGATTGATGGCTTCGAGTCCCTTATCGATGGGTTGTGGGGAAGCGATGGGGGTAGTGGATTGGGCGACCTCGGGAGGCGGCACAGGTTTGAGCGCCACATTATCCGCTTCGGCATCTGCAGGCTCGGGAGTTAGTCCGGGATTCAAGGTTCCTGTGACTTGAGCCAAGGCTTGATCGTCGGGAACGACAGGTTCGGCTGCCTGTGTGGAATCAGGCATTTTGAAATTGTCTTGGCTTATTTTGGCCGAATCGTTGTGACGGTAGACAGTATCGAGGTTGGTAAATTCCGGTAGTGATGGGAGTTGAGGCGCGGCGGTTGCCATTTGTGGTTCTGTCGTGGGTGGAACCAAGAGTCCTTTAATGCCAAAAGCAGCAAGTGCCAGAACGGCAAGAACCACTACCCAGTAGGATAGCTTGCGAAGCAGGGTAAACGGACTGCTGGCAGATTTGCTGGGAGTCGTAAAATTAGGGCGCTTCGCGGCTGCCGATGGGTTGTAAGGGCGGGATATTTCCACTGCGTCCTCTTCTAAATGAGATGTTTCCCGCACCGTTTCCCGGACTGTTTCCCGGACTTGTGTTTTATGGATTTGCGGTTCCTCTACCGGTTGGGGGGCCGGTTTTCCGGGTGGTCTGCCTCGCCGTTTCGGCGTCAAAGTGTTTGGCGGTGTTTTTGCCATGCTCGTGCGAGTGGGAGCTTGTTTAGGGGAGGATTTCTCGGAAATCCGTGCCATGAGCTCTAGGGCAGATGTTGTGCGCATAGTTCCAGGTTTTTTAGGGCGACCGCGTTTGGGTTTTTCTAGCTCGTCCTCAAGTTCGCGGACCTCACCCAATCCTTCGGAGACATACTCAGGAATGGGTGCGGTATTTTTCGGAGTTTTCGAAACAGGAATTGTCTCTAAATCGTCGATTTCATGCACCTCGCCCACTGAATCGAAATCGTCATCGCCAGCAGGCTCATCAATCACGGGCTTGATCGTTGAGTCGAATCGGTTCTCGGCATTTGAAAGATTTGCATTGAAATCCATTTCAACTGGTTCACCGACAACACCAGAATCCTCATCAACATCGCCAGAAGTGGAATTTTTCCAATTCTCAAGCGCATTTAGATTGAACCTCCACCCACGTCCGACCTTCACGCCAGGAATTTGTCCCTCGCTAGTGAGTTTCAGCAGGGTGGACTTTGGCAATTTGAGAAACAAGGCAGCCTCGTCGGCATTCATGACCTCGTTGTGAGAAGTGGGGTTGTTATCCATTCTGATTAAAAAAAGAGATTTTACACTGCAATAAACAATTGGGCATTGCAACAACTCCTTTTAGTATTTGATATTATACTTAGGTTTAATGATAAAACGCAGTAACCGAATCCCTCTTGTGGTCAGTTAGAGGCTGGAGCATGTTGCTTGTGCATGAGAAAGCGTGTTTTGATTCTCTCGGCCTCTGTGGGGTCCGGGCATGTGAAGGCCGCAGAGGCTCTCGCGCAGGTGATGCGATGCCGGCCTGATGTCGAGGAAGTGCTCTCTGACGACTCCCTCGACCACACGAATGTGTTGCATCGGCAATTCTACTCCACGCTTTACAAAAAGCTCTCGGCGATGATGCCCGAGTTTCTGGGGTGGTGGTATGAAAAAAGTGATGACCCGTGGTTCGCCGACAAGGGCCGATTGGTGATTGACCTGCCACAGGCAGTACCGCTGATGAATCTCGTGAAGCAGTTCCGGCCGGATGTGATTCTGTGCACGCATTTCATGCCTGCCGGGGTGATTTCCTGGCTGATTGCAAAGGGGAAACTGGACGCGCGCCTCGGGGTGGTGGTAACGGATTTTCATTTTCATGCCTTTTGGATCACGCGGGCATTTGACTGGTATTTCGTTGCTCAGGAGGAAGACAAAATTCACATGGAAGCACTGGGATTGCCCGGTGATCGGATTGTTGTGAGCGGTATTCCGATTGATCCCGCCTTTGCCGAGACTGTCGACCGAGAAGCGGTGTTGATTCGGCATGGATTGGATCCCGCAAAGCCAATGGTGCTCCTTGCCGGTGGCTCGCTTGGCTTGAGCCCCGCAACAGCAGCGGTGCGCCAATTACTACAATTGAAGCCTGATTTTCAAACGGTTGTTGTTTGTGGAAAAAATGAAGAGATGCAATCGCAGGTCAGTGCAATAATTGTAGGCAGGGAGACGGATTTCCGTGTGTTTGGCTACACGCACGAGATGGCAGATTTCATGGGAGCCGCATCGGTATTGATGAGCAAGCCAGGTGGCATGACCACGGCGGAGGCCTTGGCGCGGGGGTTGCCCATGTTGATTCTTGATCCGATCGGCGGCCAGGAGGAGAGGAATGCCGATGTGTTACTCGAGGCCGGAGCGGCATTGAAATGCTCTGAGGTGACGCTGATCGGGCACAAGCTTCGGCGTTTGCTTGATGATCCGGTGTTAAGGGGGAGGATGTCAGCAAACGCGCGATCCTTAGGAAGACCAAATGCCGCTGCGGAAATTGCGCGCATTGTGATCGAGGCGCCGGAGCGCAATCAGGTTTTGATTTCAAAACTCCGCGTTAAGGTGCTGCGTAAGCGCGTGGTTGAGGGGGGTAACATATGAATTTAAGCATGGGCGAGCATCCATTTCTGATTGGCGTTGCGACATCCGGCTATCAAAGCGAAGGCGGATACAACTCGCCAGGGAGGCCCTACAACAACTGGGGGGCGTGCGAAGTGGCGGGCAGGGTGGCGAGAACAGGAGAGGCTGCGGATTTTTGGAATCGCTACAGAGGAGATTTTGGACTTGCCCGCAGCATCGGACTGAACGCCTTTCGTCTCAGTATCGAGTGGGCAAGGGTTCAACCGACTCGCACCGCCGCCGCAGGACACGCCCCGGAGTTCGATCTCGAGGCGGTTGATGCCTATGCAGAGAGGATTAGTGCGTGCCGTGAGGCGGGGCTAGAGCCTGTGGTGACACTTCATCATTTCACTCATCCGGCCTGGCTTGGGGTGGATGCCTGGCTGGATGACGAAACGCCTGCGGCATTCGAGCGGTTTGTCTACATCACCTTGCAGCGGTTGAATGACCGACTTGCCGATACCCATAGCCAAGCTCCGGTGCGGTGGTATGTGACGTTGAACGAGCCAAACATGCTCGTGCTCAATACGTATCTGAGTGCGAATTTTCCCGGGGGTGGTGATGCGGGGATTCCTGTTGGGCTTAGGGCCTACAATCGGCTCCTATCGGCCCATGTGCGCGCCTACAACGCGATCCATGATCTTTATGAAGATCGGGGCTGGGATGTGCCGATGGTATCGATGAACACGTTTTGCAGTGATGTGTATTGGTCTGAGAAAATATTGCTCGACCTGCTAAGCTTGCGTGAGCGCGGTATTTCCGAGTCCTGCTTGGGCGATTATTTTCTAGAGCGTGCGGCAAATTTATCACGGTATTTCCTGAAGGCGTCGTTGGGACGCAGGAGAGATCCTGCCGCGATTGCCGGGGCGGGCTTGCATCGCTTGGTGAACCGCTTTGTGCCACGTGCCGTATCGGTTGAGAATCTGGGGTATTTTCTAGACACCGCCCGGCGAGCCAAACGACCCCGCATGCTGGATTTTCTAGGGCTTGATTATTATGATCCGTTTGCAAGTCATGTATTCCGGAGGCCGGATTTTTCAGATTTGGAATTTCGCAGTGCGAGCATTCGCGCCCATTTGATGGATGTTTTGACAAGCAAATGGTGGGATTGGCATTTCCTGCCCGAGGGCTTGTCTGCCTTCTGTCGCCACTATGCCGATGAGTTTCCCGGCCTGGGGATTTTGATTGCAGAAAATGGGATGGCGCAGCGGTCCTCACAGGATGGGACGCAGTCGCAGCCTAGAAAGGACGGCCTCACGCGCAGTGCCTACCTTAAAGCCCATCTGGGTGAGGTGCGGCAGATGCTTTGCGATGGGGTGCCTCTGCTCGGGTACCTGCACTGGTCACTGACAGACAATTACGAGTGGGGATCCTTCACGCCACGGTTCGGGCTGTATCGTATCGATTACCCAAGGGGCCTCATACGCGTCGCGGTGGATCACTTGGGCGACAATCCCTCAGAGACCTACCGACGGTTGATTCGCGAGTGGGAGTTGTGAAGCAATGCAAAATATTTAAGGAAAATAATATAAATTAATTTATGTGTTTTCAAGGCATCAATTCTGGCCGATTGGCATCGAATCTGCTTAATTCCTCGTGCCGTTAGGGAATCTGGGAAAAACCAATAAAAAAAGCTACACCAGACGGCCTGGTCTGCTCAAAAAAAGACAATACACTACATGGCTAAATACAAACTCGAATACATCTGGCTGGATGGCTACGAACCCGTTGCCAACCTCCGGAGCAAAACCACGATCAAGGATTTCAATGCATTTCCCAAGCTGGAAGAACTTCCAATGTGGGGGTTCGATGGCAGTTCCACGCGTCAGGCCGAGGGATCCAGTTCTGATTGCCTCCTGAAGCCGGTCGCCCACTTCCCCGACTCCACTCGCAAAAACGGCGTGTTGGTCATGTGCGAAGTGCTCATGCCTGATGGTTCGCCACATCCTTCCAATTCACGTGCCACAATCCTAGACGATCCAGGCGCATGGTTTGGATTCGAGCAGGAATATTTCCTTTATCAAAACGGGCATCCCCTAGGGTTCCCTGTGGAAGGTTTTCCAGCACCACAAGGACTTTATTACACCGGAGTGGGCTACAGCTCGGTTGGTGATATCTCTCGCGAAATCGTCGAGCAGCACCTCGACATCTGCCTTGATGCTGGCATCAACCACGAAGGCATCAATGCCGAGGTGGCGAAAGGACAGTGGGAATTCCAGATCTTTGGCAAAGGCTCCAAGCGTGCGGCTGACGAGGTTTGGGTAGCCCGATACATCCTCCAGCGTCTTTGCGAGCAATACGGTGTGGATGTGAATTACCACTGCAAACCACTCGGCAAGGATTCGGATTGGAACGGTTCCGGCATGCACGCAAATTTCTCGACCAAGCAACTTCGTGAAGTGGGCGGGAAGGAATACTTTGAAAAGCTCATGGCAGCCTTCGATAAATACAAAAACGAGCACATTGCCGTGTACGGTCCAGACAACCACTTGCGACTTACCGGGCTTCACGAAACCCAGTCGATCGACAAATTCAACTATGGAGTGGCCAACCGCGGTGCATCGATCCGCATCCCACATAGCTTCGTGAACAATGCCTACAAGGGGTACCTCGAGGACCGTCGTCCGAATTCCCAAGGCGATCCCTACAAAATCGCCGGCCGCATTCTGCAAACGATAGCTTCCGTTCCCATAGCCTGAGCAACCGTATTT
>CALAPX010000146.1 GCA_937888355.1 uncultured Spartobacteria bacterium | reverse complement strand
GTTCATCTCTTTTATTGGTATCTATTCGTTTTCTAAGCATTTTTTCCTGAATTATTTAACATCAGCTTCATTAGTCATGGGGTAGTCGTCGACGCCACGAGTGAAGGTATCCCTGAAGCTGTTTCCACGGTTTGGCTTATGAGGGAAGTTTCCAGGGATCCCGGTATTTCCAGTCGCAGAGCCGGGTGGCTTCCTCATCGCCGGGAAAAACGCCTTTTTTAGGGTCAAAGGCGAGCGGGCGGGCCAAGGTCCAGGCGATCGAGGCTGCATGGCAGACGACATGGGTATTTCCTGCGATCGAAGCATTTCCCGAGGTGGTCTTGCGGGACTTCACGCAGTCGAGAAACTCCCGGACATGGCGGGTCGGAGTGGTTCCAGAAGCGCCTTCGGTGGGAGCACCTTCAAGCAAGCGAGGGTCACTGGCCACAAGGTCACGCTTGTCATCGGCTTCGACCCAACCCTCGTCACCCTCAAAACGGACCGGGCAAGTTCCAGACACTTTCCAATCGCCCTCTCCCTTGAATCCTGCGGTCCGCATGACCAGGCGCACCCCATTCGGATAGGTTCCGTAAATCGTGTCCCCCTCACATTCAAATTGAACGGGGCCACCTGCATCCATGTCGGCGGCCCATTGGCAGAGATCAATCGTGTGAGATCCCCATTCCGGCAAAGAAGTTAATCCGACGAAGTCTTGATAATCCCTCCAATTTCCAAGGAGGTATTTCCTATTGTAGGGCCGAGTAGGGGAGGGGCCGACCCAGCGGTCCCAATCGCAGGCAGAGGGATCCGGGAGCGGTTCCTCGGGCAGTCTGGCCCAATTCACAGCGCCGCTTTCGCTGGCCGTCTGCGGGCCGCCGTGGAACATAACAATACCCGGCAGATTTTTTGCGCCCTTCGGATAAGCCCAATACCCACAAACGACAAGCTTCTTGCCCTGGAAGGTTCCCACGGTCAGCTGAACCCAGTTCACCACAACATCGCCGGCGACCTCCCAGGTCTTGTGGATCTTTGCTTCCAAGGGATTGTTCTTGTCGTAGCTCTGCTCGTATCCCGTCCAGATCTCCTCGAGGGTCATCGGAACATCCGCGGGGTCCGTCAGGCGCGGCACTTCGCCGCGGCCCCAAAGCTCTGTTGCGGCTTCCGTGATGGAAAATGCCGTCAGCAGCAGCCCCAGTAGCACCATCCATTTCCTAATATTTTGTTTAACCATACCTACCATCCTTCTGTTTTCTATTTATTTTTTAAACAGTTATTAATAAAGTTATCTCGCACCCTTTCATCGGTC
>CALAPX010000145.1 GCA_937888355.1 uncultured Spartobacteria bacterium | reverse complement strand
CCCGGTCTGCACTGAGTTCCCATTCGTTATAGTTTTTTGGGTCATCGAAGCGGAGCCCTGCGGAAGTATGCCCATCGATGTAAACTAGGAATTTGTAACGCTCGATAACCCAAGCCATGTTTTGGAATACAAACTTTCCCCAATCGGTGAGTTCGGTGGTATTATCCTTGAAGATGGGTTTTTTAGTGCGGTCGTAAACCGTCATTTTTAACCCATCCGAGGTGATTTCAATGTCGATAGGTTCCTTTTCCTCTTCCTTAACATTGAGCATGCGGTAGAAGTCGCGGGCGATTGCTTTGAGAAAGCCTTCGTTTTCATTGTCACGCTTGTCATTGATATTCGCATCCTTCTGAGTCGCCATGATTTCTTGTTCCATTACCCCCCAAGTGGTGGGGGGCTTTTGGGCACTGGCAGGGTCTTTAAAGTAGAGGGACATTTGGGCGAGCACCTCTGGTTTTTCCTCTGCGATGAGAATCCACATGACCATAAAAAGGGCCATCAAGGATGTAATGAAATCCGCGTAGGCGACTTTCCATGCGCCGCCGTGGTGGTCGTGGGATTTTTTTGCCATGGGGATGAGTGCTACGAGGCGCTTCCAAGACTCTTCACCATATTTTCAACCTCATCAGAGCTAGGCTGGAAAGCAGGGTCGATCGCGCGCCGAGCGTATTCTACTGCCATGAGCGGAGCCATGCCACCAGTAAAGCCGACGATCCCTTTCATGAGCAGAGCGAAATATTGCATCTCATAAACATTGTTGAGCTTGATGCGGGCTCCCAGGGGATTCACGAAGCCATAAGCCGCGAATACTCCAAGGAACGTGCCGACAAGGGCCGCTCCGACCTTGATTCCGACTTTTTCAGCCCCTTCGCTAATGCTTCCCATGGTGTTGATGATACCCATTACTGCAGCCACAATGCCGATTCCAGGGAGTGAGTCGCCTACAAGGTTAAGGGTTTGGACGGGCAGGTGGGCGTCTTCGTGCTTCGCTTCGAGATCCCCTTCGAGCATGTGTGCGAGTTGTTCAGGTTTGAGACGGCCGTCAATAATCGGTTTAAGACCGTTGCAAAGGAATTCACGTCTTTCATGATCATTTAGAAACGAGGGATACTTCTGAAAGATCTGACTTTCATTTGGAGTGACGACATCGTCTTCAATGGCAATAAGGCCGCCCCGGCGGGCTTTGGTGAAAAGCTCGTATAAGAGCTTGAGCGCGTCCAGGTAATCCTCGGTCGGAACAGCCTGGTTGCGGAAGGAAATTTTGATTTTGCGGCCGAGGTTTTTGAGCAGGGACATCGGGCTCGCAATAATTAGAAGACCCAGAGCAATGCCGAATAAAATAATATATTCAGCGATAGGGAACATGGCGGCGAGGTTTCCTCCGGCCTCCAAATATCCGCCGATGGTTGCGCCGAGAACAACTAGGAATCCAATAATGAGTGTCATGACTTGTTTGTTTTTTTAGCGGGTTGAGACGTTGGGTAGGTAGTTTTTGTTTTTAACTGGCCGCAGCTGAGCGGATGTACGATTTGAGGCTAAGAACTGCTTGAGTGTGTATCTGGCAGATGCGGGACTCTGTGAGGCCAAAGACGCTGGCAATTTCGGCAAGACGGAGGTTTTCGTGGTAATACATGGCAAGAATCTTCCGTTGGATTTCGGGAAGCTTTTCGATGCGTTCTGAGACGAGCCGAATGAGTTCCTGCTTCATTGCAAGATCGCTTGCTGTTGCTTGATTATCATCCGGAATGATGTCGTGGAGGTTGGAGTCCTCATCATCCCCTGAGAGAGAATCGAGTTCGACATAGCTGACCGGCCTGACCTCATCAAGGAGAGCAGAGTATTCCTCAGTGGAAATCCCGAGTTCATCAGCTATCTCGGCTTCAGTCACAGGGCGGCCTACTTTTTGTTCGAAGGCGGAGATGACATCGGTGAGTTTCTTTGCCTTAACGCGAAGGGAGCGTGACATCCAGTCCATGCGGCGGAGTTCATCAAGGACTGCACCGCGGATGCGCAAGGTGGCGTAGCTGGCAAAGGTAATGCCGTGAGTCGGGTCGAAGCGGCGTAGGGCATTGATGAGACCGAGCAGACCAACAGAGTAGAGGTCTTGGATTTCGATATGGGAAGGGAGACTGGCGCGGATGCGATCCACAACAGAGTGGACGAGAGGTAAGTGGCTTTTAAGGGTTTCCTCCTCGGTATGCGATGCCTCACCATAGGCGCGCCATGCAGCCGAAACCTGATGCGGATTGAACGGAGGTTTTTTTTCAGCGACTTCGGGCATGGTCAAGCGGGAGCCCCCTGGGTTGTCTTATCCGGTTCTGGGTTCTCGGATTGTGATGATTCTGAGTCTGCGGAAGAAGTTGAATTTGAATGTGCGGAAGCTTCTTCGGCGGCGCGCAATTTATCGCGCTCACGGGTTTTTTCTGCGATCACCTGTCTTGCGCAATATTCAATCGAAAAGCGAAGGCCACGGAAGAGAAAGGCGGTGAAAATGCAGCCGATGGTGGCGTTGAAGACCGATGCAGCAAGGTCCTTCCCAGCCAAAAAACCCACAAGGAGAGTGAGTATAAAGCCAAGAAAGCCTCCGATGAGGGTGAAATATTGCATGGGTCAGGGTGCGATTTTATAAAAAACCACACTTGTCATAGCAATTCTTGCGCCAAAATTCAAAGGGACGAAGGGATGGTGTAATTAATTGAACGAAAGTTCCTTTAATTTTTGTTCACAAAAGAAGGGGGAAAAATGTGCCGTGTTCTTTGAGATTAGGCGGCTGCTTGGGATTGTTGGTTAGGGGGGGAGGTGATGATGCCGATATTTTGGATTTCTGTTTGCGCTGGGAGTTCTTGGTAGGCGAGGACGGCAAGTTTGGGAAGGGAGGGTTCGAAGAAACGCTTGAAGGCGAGGCGGAGTTCCGCGCTGAGCATGGCGATAGGTGTGAAGCCTTGTTCTGCCATCGAGTTCGAGCGGATAGTGAGTTCGCGAAGGAGGAATTGGGCAGTGTGTGGGTCAAGGGCAAGCGTGGTCTCGAAGTGCGAGCGCTGAATGCGTGTAATAAGATTTTGTTCGAGGCCTGGATCCAGAGTGATCGCACGCACCAGAGCGGGTTCGGATTCGTATTGTCCAATGAAGTAGGTGCCGAGGCGTCGGCGAACTTGTTCTGAAAGTTCGTCCGGGTTTTTCGTGATAGTGGCGTAGTCGGCGATCGTTTCCAGGATGAGCGGCAGATTTTTGATGGGGACACCCTCCCGGAGGAGATTTTGAAGGACACGCTGAATGATGCCAAGGTTGACAAGATCAGGAAGGAGTTCTGCGATCAGTGAGGGATTGCTTTCTTTGACGCTGTCGATGAGGGCTTGGACTTCCTGACGGGTGAGGATCAGATGGGCGATTTGTTTCAGTGTTTCGGCCAGGTGGGTAATGAGAACCGAGACGGCATCGACAACGCTGTAGCCATTGATTTCGGCCGTGCGTTTTTCTTCTTCGGTGATCCATACGGCTTCAATGCCGAAGACGGGTTCACGGGTGGGAACCCCTTTCAGGGTAACCTGGCTTCCTGACACGTTCATGGCCAGCCACCGGTTCGGGATGACCGCGGCGGCTGCCATGGATTTGCCGCGGAGAAGGAAGCGGTAGTCGTTTGGTTCTATCTCGAGGCTGTCGCGGATCGAGATGGGCGGAATAACCATGCCATTGTCGCGGGCGAACCCTTTGCGTACACCAGTGATACGGTCGAGGAGGTCGCCGCCTTGGGTTTTGTCAGCGAGGCGGAGGAGACCGTAGCCTACTTCAATGGAAAGGATATCGGTCTCAAGGAGTTTGTGGAAGTCCTCTGGGCCCTTTGGGTCTCCTGTCGCGCCTGCTTGACCAGGTTGTCCACCGCCAAGCTTTTGAGTTCCCGAGGGCGAGGGAAGGGCTAGGGATCCTTTTCCTCCTGTTTCAAGTGCGGCTTTAGCTTGCTTGTTGAGAAGGTAGGCGATGACGCCGGTGATCGCTCCCAGAAGGAGAAACGGAGTGGCGGGCATGCCTGGAGCAAAGGCCATCGAGGCGATGAGGGCTGAGGCGATGGCGACGGCGCGCGGGTAGGCGCCGATTTGTTGGCCGATCTGTCCACCAAGGCTGGTCTCGCCTTGGGCACGGGTGACGAGAAGGCCGGCAGCCACGGAAATAATTAGGGCCGGCACTTGGGAAACGAGACCGTCACCAATCGAGAGGAGG
>CALAPX010000144.1 GCA_937888355.1 uncultured Spartobacteria bacterium | reverse complement strand
GAATTGTAAACTCAAAATCCTGCACATCCTTGAAGTGCTTCTCGAGGGTCGCACGAACTTTTTCGAGTTCGGCATGAGGCTTTGGCATCGCCTTTTTTAATTTTGCAACAGGCTCTGGGGTTCGAACCCCGGCCACGACGTCCTCTCCCTGAGCATTGATCAAGAATTCGCCATAGAACTCCTTTGCTCCATTCGCGGGATTGCGGGTAAATGCCACGCCCGAGCCAGAATTTTCTCCCGTGTTGCCGAAGACCATCGCCTGAACATTCACTGCGGTACCCCACTCTGCAGGGATATTGTATTTACGGCGGTACACAATCGCCCGGTCATTCATCCAAGAACCGAACACCGCACCAATCGCTCCCTTGAGCTGATCCCAAGGATCGGCTGGAAAACTCTTGCCTGTCCGTTTTTTGACAAGCTCCTTGAATAGTTTCACTAACTCACGTTGGTCGTCTGCGGTTAGTTCGCTGTCCACGATATCCTCGTGGTATTTCGCATGCTTGAATTCGTGAATAGCCGACTCGAAGGGCTCATGATCCTCACCCTCACGCTTCTGCACACCCAGCACAACGTCTCCGTACATCTGCACAAAACGGCGATAGCAATCCCATGCAAACCGGTCGTTCTTTGTCGCAGCCGCAAGCGCCTCCACAGACTCGTCGTTCAAACCAAGATTAAGAATGGTATCCATCATACCAGGCATGGAATCCCTGGCTCCGGAGCGCACTGCGATCAGCAAGGGGAATCCCTTGGCGTCACCGAATTTTGTTCCCATGATTTTCTCCATATTCCGCACGCCAGCCTCGATCTGCGCCTGAAGCTCTTTTGGGTAGGAACGCTTGTTTGCGTAGTAATAGGTGCAGACGTCCGTGGTAATAGTGAACCCGGGAGGCACAGGCAATCCGATCCGGGTCATTTCCGCGAGATTTGCCCCCTTGCCTCCAAGGAGAGATTTCATTTTCCCATCTCCATCGGCTTTATTCGCGCCAAATGTGAAGACGTATTTTCCTTTTTTAGCTGGTGTGGTTTTCTGGGACTTTAATGTTTTTGCCATAAAATGAGCGGCAAGCATTAACAGATGGCCTAAGGGTGTCAACGTGCTCCTGCATACTCAACAGAACTCGTTCAAAAACTCAGTGAATCTTTATCGCCTAGGTAAAAACAAAGCCTCCTAGCCTTGGATCTTTTCGGCAAAACTCACAGTAAAAGCACCCCACCCCTCGGCAAGAGGTGCAGACTATCGGAAGCTCAGCTTCTGGGCGCCGGATCCCATAGAGTTCATAACTACGGACAGCAGACCTTCCAGCATATCCGCATTTGTGGAATAAACATCTGCACTCCCAACAGGCCGAGCCCAAGTGGATACGGGCAGATCCCGTGCGAACAACATTTCCTTGATATCAACCACCGCGTTGAAATTGCCACTGCGGAGTTCCAACCGGCGAGGCGCATAGGTTGACGCAACCCAAACACGGGCGTGGAAATCCTCTGCGTTAACCATGCGTTCGAGCTCAGGCATCAACGTTGCGGTCAAAACTCTGTAGGGGACGCCGTCAATCTCATCGACTTCGGCGACATCGGAGCGCTCCACCGTAAAAAGCGCTGGAAGAAAAATCGCCTGCTGAGCCGTGATCGGCAACGGAATCGGCGTGGAAAAATTCTTTGCCCGCCCCGGAACAATACGGAATTGCTTTAATAAAAACTCAATCTTCTCTCCTGGCGTAGCCCAGACACGATCACCGTCACGGCATACCACCACATTCTCGCCAAGAACTGGAGCCTCAAGACGCACTTTGTCCGGAAATTGCACCGACAAACGCACCGTCGAGGCCTCGGCTCCACTCCCGGCACGGCTCATCTCCATTGTAAGCGTCATCGCTTTGTTCGCTCCAGCGGACTCAGATAAAAATACACTCCACAGGGGCTGGAACATTTTCCCGATCACATCATAGGGATTATCGCGCGGGGGAAGGCCTTGAGCCGAAAGGCTTGCTTGGAAACCTCCCAGCAAACAGAAAATAACAATCCACACCAAACGCATATCCAGACAATACGCATTCTTTGACTCTCATGGCAAAAGAATCATTTTGCATTTCTGCCCAAGCCGCTGTCTCTTGGTTCCGCCCTATGGAACGCCATAACAAAATTCACCAACCGGCAGCAAAATGATCGCCTCTGGTCTCGTCTACGCCTTCCTCGAAAGCACCATCGAGGGCAAACTCATTCTTGTCGCCCTCTTCGTTGCATCGATCTTCAGTTGGTCGGTCATGGTCACAAAGTTCCGGTACCTGAACTTCTGCAAACGCCAAAACAGCCGCTTTCTTTCCGTCTACCACCAAGATCGTCAACCCCTCCGCGTCTATCAAGATGGGCTCGAATGGGACGGTTCGAATATCTTTGAAATCTACGAAGCTGGCGCCACGGAGCTCTCCTTCCAAATGCTAGGAGCCGTAGATGTCGATGAAACCTTCGCCTCCCGCCTCCAGACCTCTGAAAAAATAACTCCCGCCCAGATGCGATCCGTTCAGGCTGCCATGGAACGCGCCGTCGGAGAGGCTGCCCTTAAGTTGGAATCCCAGATGATCGTCCTTTCCAGCGCAGTCAGCGGCGCCCCTTTCCTGGGACTACTCGGCACTGTCTGGGGTGTTAT
>CALAPX010000143.1 GCA_937888355.1 uncultured Spartobacteria bacterium | reverse complement strand
TCGTGCGGCCATGGCCGGCGACATCCTTCATTTTGCCCAGGCATTTTTTTTGGAATTCCGCATCTCCCACCGCCAAGACCTCGTCAACAATCAAAATCTCGGGCTCCAAATGCGCCGCGACGGCGAACGCGAGCCTCACATACATCCCGGAGCTATAACGCTTCACCGGCGTGTCGATATACCGCGCACACCCGGAAAACTCGACAATCTCATCGAACTTCCGCGCAATCTCGGCCTTTCGCATCCCCAAAATCGCCCCGTTCAGGAAAATATTCTCCCGACCCGTCAATTCCGGATGGAACCCCGTGCCGACCTCGAGCAAAGAAGCAATCCGCCCCCGCACCTTGATCCGCCCCTCCGACTGCGTCGTAACCCGAGACAGAATCTTGAGCAAGGTCGATTTACCCGCCCCATTCCGCCCGATGATCCCGAGAACCTCACCCTTCTGAACCTCAAATGAAATATCCTTTAGTGCCCAAGCATAATCCGAATCCCCCGCCGCCTGCGTCCTATCATTCGTTTGCCCTACCATCGCATACGGATCCTCTTTTCCTCGAATGCGATGCCACCAGCGATTCACATCATGCGCCAACGACCCCGTCCCCACCTCTCCAAGGCGGTAGAGCTTGGAAACCCCCTCCACCCGAATCACAACATCACTCATAAATTACAATCCGTTATTTTGCAGCAACATCCCCTGATTGGACATGCCTACATTCTTAAGAATGACAGAATATCTGTTGTTATCCGCTTCAAACATATCACTTCTGCGGAATACGATCCCATTCGTGCTTTGAGCTTCAATTCCCCGTTTACCTGAGTGATTTTGCCAAGTGGGCCGTCAAGTTGGCGATCAGCGTGTTCAGGAGTTCATCCGAGATTCTACCAATTGACCCTGAAACTTTGCTTCTTGGTAAAACGGTTAAGTGCCCCAACCGGAATATGCTGTCTTTCTTCAATCCACTTTTTTCAAAGTCCGGTTCGCCTTTTCTTATGGCCACATCAAAGCCATCGACGAAGTTCCAAATCTGCGAAGTGATTCCGCAAACGAGCAAATCTCCGTGGCGTGGAAATTCACTCAAAACAGCAAGAGGGCGGAGTTTGATTCTGCCATCCGCTTGTGGCATTGCTGAAATGGCAATGTCGCCGGGAATCATTTTTTGATATCAGCGAGCGAATACTCTGGTTCGTCGTTGCCGTAGGCCATGGCGAAGTTTTTAATGGCCAAATCGGCCCACTCTTCGCTTTCACGAGCTTCTTCTTGTCGCCTGAAAGCAAATTGGACAAACCAGTCGGTGAGTTGCTGCAACTCATGCGGAGCAAGTTTTTTAATTTGATCTTCGATTTCTATCGCGCTCATAATTTAAAATTAGTGTTTGATGAACTGAAATTCAATGCTTTTTCGTGAGCCCGAGCGCGGAGCCATTGATGTTAATATTTTGATTTGCGCCTTCCCTCCGGCGCTACACCCTACGGACCAACCGGCGGTTCCTCGTCCTCCAGCCTTCCCAGTCCTTCGGTTCCCGCCCGGTCAATTCCGGTTGGAACCCTGTGCCAACCTTGAGCAACGAAGCAATCCGCCCCCGCACCTTGATCTGCCCCGAACTCTGCGTCGTAACCCGCGAAAGAATCTTGAGCAAAGTCGATTTACCCGCCCCATTCCGCCCG
Organism: uncultured Spartobacteria bacterium; assembly: GCA_937888355.1. GTDB lineage: Bacteria > Verrucomicrobiota > Verrucomicrobiia > Chthoniobacterales > Terrimicrobiaceae > UBA967. The sequence continues at coordinate 336 of CALAPX010000143.1, read as the reverse complement.
ATGATGCCGAGGACCTCCCCGCGCTTCACCTCAAACGAAACATCCTTCAGCGCATAGACCCAGTCCGAAGGCGCTTGCGCCTTCGGCGCAGAGACGAGCGCCGGGGGTCGAGAGTCGAGGGCTTTCGAATCAGATTGTTCTTCCGAAGAGCGTGGGGCATTCGCAGAGCGAATAAGCGATGTGTTTTCGGAATCCCGCGCAAGCTCGCTTGTGGAGGGATTTGGAAACTCAGCGCCAGCTTGGCCTGCCAAGAGCAACCCTGCGCTTCCCTCGGTGCTCTCGGTGTCCTCTGTGGTTAAACTTCTTTTCTTCAATCCGCTAACGGACTTCGTCCGA
>CALAPX010000142.1 GCA_937888355.1 uncultured Spartobacteria bacterium | reverse complement strand
ATGACACTTCGCTCCACCTTCGCCCCGAGCGCCGTAAGAACATTAACCATCAGATCATGGGTAAGAGGGCGCTCCTTCTCCACGGAATTCAGATAAATCCCAATCGCGGCCCCAATCGCATGGTCGATATAAATAGTAAAAAGTTTCTCCTCGTTCCCTAAAAAAACTGCCGTGCCGGCGCTGGTGGGAATGAGTGCCTTGATATGGACTGGAACCACGGTCTTATTCACATGCAAAACCTAGCACTCCTTCCCCGCTATACAAGGGGTGAAAGACCTATGCTCTCTTCGTCAGAAAAGTAAGGATGCCGATGCTCACAAGAATGGATGCATCCCGAATGATTGCCATGACCATTGCAGACTCCGAGGGCGTCGCTCCATCGCCAAAGCATGAGCATGGAATCACAATCCCGTTCCATAGCGCCCAAGACAGCGCCACAATGAACACAATACAAAGCCCTCCGATCATCCCTGCCCCTACGAGATAAATTCTTGGCAAAAGAATAACCGCACCCGCCACTACCTCAGTCCAAGCAATCACCACCGCGAGGAATCCAGTCCAATGTGCAGGCAAAAACGTAAATGGCACCAACCCCAGTGCGAACTGTTGACTATTACTTGCCTTAATCAAGCCGGCATACAGAAAAATAGATGCTAATCCCAACCTCAGAATAGCGCACATCCACGCACTCATTTCATCATCTCCATGGACCGAATGGCCATCCATGCCGCATCAACGTTGTGCACGCGAAAGATGGAGGCCCCCCTCAAAAAACCGGCAACAATACATGCTATCGTGCCGGCATCGCGATCAATAGGATTTGGCAAGCCGAGCACTCGGCCAATCACACTCTTGCGAGATACTGGAAGCAACACTGGATACCCGAGTTCTGAGATCCGATTTAGTTTTTGAATTAATTGAAGGTTGTCATCGAACTGCTTTGCAAAATCGATTCCTGGATCGAGGATAATAGATTGACCTGAAACCCCGGCACTCAGAGCCAACTTGGTTTTTTCGGCGAAGAACTCCACCAAATCAGACATGAGATCCGAGTACGTCACATGACGGTGCGGTATCTTGGGTTCTCCTTGGGAATGCATGATCAGAAGAGCCGCCCCGATTTTCGCGCAGAAACGCGCATTTGAGTCATTGGGAAGTGCTCCCATGTCATTGAGAATGTCAAACCCTGCATCCAGAACCCCATGCACGACCGCAGGCCTCCATGTATTTAATGATACCAGAGGAGGGAACACCTGCTCACTGTCCCGGGGGGAGGCTTTTGAAACCACCTCACCAAACCGCTCGAGAAAGGGCTTTGTCCGAGCAATTTCCTCTGCGTCATCAATCGGACCACGATTCGTTCGGGCACTCTCGCCGCCGACATCAATGATATCCGCCCCCTCACCTACCATCTCAACGGCACGGCGCAGGGCCCAATCAACATCCAACCGTCCGTCGCCTGAAAATGAATCATCATTGATATTCAAAATGCCCATCACCAGAGGCCTCCTTGGAAACTCCAAAACTCGATCCCTAGCCATCAAGCGCATAGAACAAGAAACGATCTTGTCCTTGTCTCCATGACAATTCTTCTGCAACGTAAGAGTGCTTTCAGAGGGTATGGGGTTCATTGAAACAGTTTTTGAAAAGCTTCGGAGACATCCGAAGAGGATCGTCTTTCCAGACGGCGAAACCGAGCTTGTGATACGGGCGGCGGAGAAATTTTACCAGAGGGATTTAGGCATTCCCATTCTTCTCGGGCGCCGGCATATCATCGAACACATCGCCTCAACGCACGGAATCGATCTTGACCATGTGGCAATCATCAATCCCGCCACATCTTCTGAACTACCGGCGTTTTGCAACCGACTCGAACGGATTGAGCGATATCGGCAGGGAGGATTAAAAAACAGCACCGAGGTCATGATGCGACCTGCTTACTTCGGTGCAATGATGATTCAATACGGATTGGCTGACGCCATGGCAGGCGGCATCAACAGCGCGGGGGGATCGCTTCTTCGCCCAATGCTCCATTTAGTCAAGCCGCTGCCCTTTGCGGATGTCATTTCCTCTTGTTCAGTAGTCCAACTCCCATCGAAGCAATTCGGGGATGATGGAGTACTTTTCTTTGCAGACACAGGCATCGTCCCCGATCCCACCATACAGCAACTCGCTACAATCGCTGTGCAGGCAGGCCTTTTCGCAAGGCAGGTTTTTGGCAAGCGCCCCCGGATTGCGATGCTGAGCTTTTCAACCAAGGGCAGTGCTCGCACTCCCTCTACAGAAAAGGTCGCCGGTGCGGTTGATCTGGCCAGGCACATCGCCCAAAAGGCCAATGCAGAAATCACCATTGAAGGCGAAATGCAGGCCGATGCTGCCCTAGATCCAGCCATCGCCCAACTCAAACTTGGAACTACACACGTCGGAGGAAAAGCCAACGTCCTAGTCTTCCCTGATCTCAATAGCGGCAATATCGCGGTCAAGCTTGTTCACCTTCTAGCCGGCGCGAAAACCTATGGCCAAATTCTCATGGGCTTTACCCGTCCTGCAGCGGATATTTCGCGCGGATGCTCTGTGGACGATGTCGTCGCCATCGCTTCGCTAGTTGGCCTCCAAGCCATTGAATACCGGAAATTGTATCCACCGGAGGAAGGATAGTCCGAGCAATTCATTGAATACGGTAACACCCCGCATTTTCATCGCCGCAACCGAGCAGGACACCGGAAAGACTACTGTGTCGCTGGGGCTTTACAAGGCCCTCCAGCAACGCTTCCAGCAGATCGGCTATATCAAACCCGTAGGCCAACGCTTTACCGAGGTCGATGGCCAGCGGATCGATGATGACAGCATTTTGATCCAGTCAATCTTTGATACACGGATTCCAATCGAGCACATGAGCCCGATTGCCGTAGAACCGGATTTCACACGCCGATACATCAACAACTCAAATCACGAGTCCCTTGTTAAGCGAATTCAGAATTCATTCGATAGATCGGCATGGGAAAAGGAATTCACAATCGTCGAAGGGTCGGGGCACGCAGGTGTAGGCTCAGTGTTCGATCTTTCGAATGCTACCGTTGCACGCATCCTTCACAGCAAGGTCGTTCTTGTCGCCCCTGGCGGAATCGGAAAACCAATCGATGAAGTTGCGTTAAACAAGGCTCTTTTCGAAAGGGAGGGAATCGAAGTTATCGGAGTTGTTATGAACAAGGTTCTTGAGGGAAAAATCGATTCCATTGCGGAAATCGCACGCCGTGGATTCGATCGTCTTGGACTGGAGCTTCTTGGGGTGATCCCACTTCAGAAGGAGCTAACCGTTCCATCGCTGAATCAAATCAACAGAAAAATCGGTGGCTCATTTGCAGCCAATCCCAACCTCGGCAGAAATCTTGCATTTGAGCACATGATTGGCGCGCCAAGCTCCGGAAATGTATTTCGAAAACTTTCCCCGGGCACACTCCTCATTACTCCGGGCGATCGGGAGGACATCATCCTTGCGGCGATCGACGAGAGCTTGACTCCCTGCGGAGGGCGACTGGCCGGACTGATCCTCTCCGACGATTTACATCCCCACCCCTCATTACTTGAGATGCTGCGCCAAGCTCCCCTTCCAGTCATCATTTCTAAAAGCGATTGTTACACCATCGCGCGCCGCATCCATTCCCTTCCCATCAAAATCGAACCAGGCGACACGATGAAAATACAAAATATCCAACACCTGGTGGCAAGGCATGTTGATATTAATCGCCTCCTTGAAAAAACCGGATGCCGATGAATTACATTCCCCTCCCCATGCCTTATTGCGATAGATCAGAATGGGCATTCCTATGACCGCACTGGAAGTTCTCAAAGCTGCAACCGGGTATCTCGCACAACATGGCGTGGAGAACCACCGACTCAACGCCGAGCATCTCCTTGCCCATGTCCTCGGCAAAGAGAAGCGCATCGATCTCTATCTTGAGTTCGACAGGCCACTGGGCGAAAAAGAGCGAACCCCCTTGCGCGAACTGGCAAAACGCCGCAGTCAGGGCGTACCTCTCCAACACCTTCTGGGAACAGTCGAATTTTGTGGACGCATCTTCCGGTGCGATTCTCGGGCACTCATCCCAAGACCCGAAACCGAACAACTTGTCGAACTTGTCCTCAAGGAAACTCCGCATGCCCGTTCACTTGTGGATGTAGGCACAGGCAGCGGCGTGATCGCTGCCAGCCTCGCTTTGGCATGGCCAGAGGCCATCGGCTACGCGTGCGACATTTCCAAAGACGCTCTCGCCCTCGCATCTGAAAATATTGCGTGCCATGACCTTGAAAATCAGATTTCACTCATCCACTGCAATTTATTAGAGGCCCTCACTGGCCCCTTTGATACAATTGTTGCAAATCTTCCCTATATTCCGACATCCGAAATTAGCTCGCTCGCTCGCGAAGTTCATTATGATCCGCTCACGGCTCTTGACGGTGGGCTGGCTGGGTTGGATCTCATCGAGTGCCTGATGCCGGCGGCAAAGAAGCACCTCTCTCCCGGAGGATTGATTGCCCTCGAAATCGGCCATGACCAGTCGGAAATGGTGTGTGCCATGCTGGCTGAACACAATTATCGGGACATTGCCTCACACGCCGATTATCAAGGCATCCAACGTTTCGTTACTGCAAGACATGGATAAAATATTGGTTCATGGAGGACACCGCCTGAGCGGATCGGTTAAGATCAGCGGATCCAAAAATTCGGCCCTCCCCATCCTCGCCGCCACACTCCTAACCAGGGAGTCCTGTACAATTTCTCGTGTTCCCGACCTCAGCGACATCCACTATATGCTCACGATTCTCTCGGAGTTGGGATGCGAAGTGGAGCGCGCCAGTGGAATGGTTCAGATCAAGGCCGAAAAAATCAAAACCCAAGCCCCCTATGAAATCGTCCGCAAGATGCGTGCATCGGTATGCATTCTCGGCCCCCTGCTTGGCCGGGAACATGAAGCCACCGTTTCTCTTCCTGGTGGCTGCGTGATCGGCGACCGCCCGATCGACTTGCACTTGCAGGGCTTTGAGGCTCTCGGAGCTGCAGTCCGTGTCTCTGGGGGAAATGTCAAAATCCTCGCTCCAAACCTCAGGGGGGCGATGGTCTCCATGCGGAGCAAGTTTGGATCCACTGTCCTTGGCACCGGGAATGTCATGATGGCCGCTGTGCTGGCAGATGGAACCACTGTGATAGACGGAGCGGCTGAGGAACCTGAAGTGGTCGATCTCGCAAATTTTCTAATCGCCATGGGGGCAAAAATTGAAGGAGCGGGAACCCGAAAAATAACTATCGAAGGCGTAAAGGAACTTCATGGAGCCGAGCACGAGGTCATCCCCGATCGCATTGAAGCAGGGACATTTCTTGTTGCTGGGGCGATCTCAGGAACTGAGGTCACCGTCTCAAGAGTCACTCCCGCCCACCTTACCGCTGTCACTGGTCCGCTGAGCGAAGCCGGATTTGATATCAAGCCAAATGGCAATCAAATCACCATTCGACCCGGCACAAAACGCTCGGCATTAAAACTGGATACTGTTCCCTACCCAGGCTTCCCGACCGATATGCAGGCCCAAATGTGCGCCCTATTGGCGACTACCGAAGGAATCAGCGTGGTGACTGAAAATGTCTTTCCCCAACGCTTCATGCACATTGCAGAACTCAAGCGTATGGGCGCGAGCATCGATTTGCAGGGCTCAACAGCCGTTATTAGGGGCGTGTCACAATTGAGTGGCGCACCCGTTATGGCGAGCGACCTGAGAGCGTCGGCCGCATTGGTGCTCGCCGGCCTGCAGGCGGATGGTGTCACCGAGGTAAATCGTGTTTACCATATCGACCGCGGCTACGAATCAATTGACGAAAAGCTCAACGAACTGGGCGCGAGAATTGAGCGCGTAAAGACCTGAGCATTTCTTCTACGTGTATTTGACAACCTCCTCGATCGTTGTCAGGCCATCGTAAATCGAGCGAAGCCCATCTTCCCGGAGAGTGATCATGCCCAACTCGATCGCCTTCTGGCGCACAAGAACACCCGGAGCCCGATCGTTAATCATTTCGCGGATCGGGTCGGAGATTTTCAGCAGTTCATAAATTCCCTTTCGCCCCTTGTATCCCGTCTGGTTGCACACCTCGCATCCCTTGCCATAGTAGAACTCCTTGTCTCCAATGTCATGAATACTCAATCCAAGGGAGGCGAGAACCTTTTCGCTCGGCTCGTAGGCAGTTTTGCAATTCTCACAGATTTTTCTTATTAGCCGTTGAGCGAGAACAGCTTCAAGCGATGCAGACATGAGAAATGGTTCAATCCCCATGTCAATGAGACGCGTCACGGCGCCAGTGGAATCATTCGTATGCAACGTCGTAAACACGAGGTGACCGGTAAGTGATGCTTGAATGGCGATTTGAGCCGTCTCGGCGTCACGGGTCTCGCCGACAAGAATGCGGTCTGGATCCTGACGAAGGAAAGCACGCAGCACCCGGGAAAAGCTTAATCCGATAGAGTCGTTGATCGGGACCTGAATAATGCCGTCGATCTCGTATTCTACAGGATCCTCAGCAGTCAGAAGCTTCGAGTCGATTGTGTTTATCTTGCGAAGACAAGAGTAAAGCGTCGTGGTTTTTCCCGATCCCGTCGGCCCAGTGACGATAAAAATCCCGTTGGGCTTCTTGATCACTTGAAGGATGTAATCAATGATCTCGGCAGGCATCCCGAGTGTCTCCAGTTCAAGATTGACGTTCGAGCGGTCAAGCACGCGCAAGACGACGCTCTCACCAAATGCCGTTGGAAGAGTCGACACACGTAAATCGACCTGTTTTCCATTGATCACCCGCTCAATGCGCCCGTCTTGCGGCAGACGGCGCTCAGCGATGTTCAGGTTAGCCATGACTTTCACACGTGAAATCACGGGGAGCGCCAAACGGTGTGGTGGCGGGTCCATTTCATACAAGGCACCATCGACCCGATACCGGATTTTAAACTCGTTCTCGAATGGCTCGAAATGAATATCACTGGCTCGGGCGGCGATGGCCTTGTCAATGATTAAGTCGACATATTTGATGATCGGGGCGGCATTCGCCTCGGCAGTGACTGCCTGCAAATTGAAGGCCTCCTCCTCCCGATCCTCGACTGTAATGTCTCCCCCCAGTTGATCGAGGATGTCATCGATGTCGGCATCTCCAGATCCATAGTGCTTATGGATCAACTCTCGCACACGTGCAGGAAAGCCGACCACTGGAACAATCTCACGCCCGAGTGCAAAGCGGAGATCTTCATGGGCTCGGCTATTGAAAGGATCGACAAGCGCAGTAAAAATTGTGTTTCCCGAGGCCGCCACAGGAAATGCCCCGTGCAATCTTGCTAAACCGGATGGAATCAAAGCGAGTATGGCAGCTTCTGGTTCGAGCGTGGCCAAGTCGCAAACTTCAGCTCCCAGGGATTCACCGATTACCTGCGTGTAACCGATTTCATCCACGAGCCCTGAGTCGATCAACACCTTTTCTATAGGAAGATGATGCTTAGTGGCATAGTTGAAAAATTCCTCTGACTGCGCTTCGTCAAGCAACCCCCTCTCGTGGAAAACATCTATGACTTGTCTAGGATCCATGGCTTGTCAGTCGATATCGGACATTGTGGTACTGATGACCTCCTCGGCAGTGGTCATTCCAGCCAAGACCTTGCGCACTCCGTCTTCCCTCAGGGTGCGCATGCCAAGTTCGCGAGCACGCTGACGAAGGGCGATTGTTGATTCGTTGTTGTTAATCATGTGCCGAACCTCGTCATCGACGATAAACATTTCAAAAATTCCCATTCTTCCCTTGTAGCCCTTGCCCCTGCAGGACTCACAGCCGTG
>CALAPX010000141.1 GCA_937888355.1 uncultured Spartobacteria bacterium | reverse complement strand
GAGGGTCGCCAAGTCTCCCACGATCCGCACCCGAATGCTTCGCGTGGCATCGGCGCAAAGGTAGCCTTGTGAAAGCCTCTTCCCTGGGCCCTTTACATAGTTCTTCCACCCGTCGCCGGAGAGGAGAAATTTTCGTTCGATTTCGAGATGGGATTGATCGGTCATGGAATAACAACATTGTTTACTGGGAATTCTTTGTCCCGCTTCCTCCAAAGGGAAACCGCGGAATAAGGCGTGGCATCCAACGGGGATCGGAAATCGTGCCATCGGAGTGGTATTCGAGGATTTTGCTGACGGGAAAAAATACAAGGCCCGGGATGCCTTGGGCATTAATGCGCATGTTCATATTCAAGCCCCCGGTTAGAAAGCGGATGTCTCCATTTCCATACATGCTGAATCCTTTGCCAATAATCTCGATATTCGGCGTATGGATTTTTTCGTCGCCCACCGTAAAATTTGCCGTGGCAAGATGCGCTGTATTGTAAAAAACACCTGGCAATATTCCCCCCAGAATCGTGGAAAATGGTCCCAGCCAAGGAATCGCAAACACGTTGCCATCCTCGATCCGTAGGCTCCCGATGCCGCTCATCAGGTTTTCCTCCCCCATTCGCATCTTGAATTGATACCTCCCGGTGATCACGCCCTTCGAGTCGTCGTAGTCGAAATACAATTTGGTCAATTTGGAAAAATCGACCCGATTCAAATCCACTTCGGCAGTGAAGACAGGATTCGTTGGGTCGATCGAAACATCTGCGTCGAGCGTGACATTCCCTCCCATGAGAGATGCATTTGTGACATTTGCATGGACCGTGCTCCCGAGAATATTGACTTGGGCCGAGGTGCTGTCGAAAATAAGCGTCTTCGCAAGTAAATCGTACTCCATGCCTGAGGGGGCCTCGATACGGATCGATAGGTCATTTTCGGTGGGGAGCTTCATATGAACCTTCCCCCCGACACTCACATCTGGATTTGCGCGAAAACGATAAGGCCGGATTGTCTCCGCAATCTGCGGATTGATCCACAACATGACATCCACAGGAACTAAAGTGGATTTGATGTCATTCAATCGCACCTCTTGCCGACCGATATCATAGGCGAATCCCCCAGTCCCAGTGCCAGGACCGGTTTTGATAACCATATTCGTGTAATCAATACAGCGGTCAGCGATGGAGAAATCACTAAACCCGCTGTCGATCCACGCCCCGCGAGTCGCGGTGCGACCAAGCTTGATTGTGCCTTGGCCCTTAAATGTTGCGAAGTCGAGACGCTCCGCTTTTAGCGAACATGTGATCTCGGGGAGATCATCAAACTCCATGTTTCCGATGAAATCCTGCGCACCTGGGTCCTTTAATAGGGGAAGAAACTCGACCGGCGGAATCGTCGTGCGTGCCTTAAGGCGGATGTCGCCTGGCCCAAACCACAGAACCCCAGAAAATTCACCCCGTCCGACCGAAAAGCCAATATCCCGCGCATAAAAAATTCCATTGCGCCAAGCGAATTCCAAATGCGGCGACACAAAACTCACTCCCATCCAATCAATGCCCGAAGAACGAAAATGTCCTGACACCTGTGGCCTCAGACGGCCATCGGCCCTCTCAATACGGACTTCCGCTCCGATCTCAGGCGAACTATCGAATGCAACCTCCTCAGGCTTATCAAATATTCCCATCGTCGAAAGGAACGGCAATGGATTCAAATTAGAGAGAAGCGAAAATTCACCGACTTCATTTTGAGCATCCCAATATGATGAGGCTTGGAATTCCCCCTCCTCATCACGCATGCGCCAGATTGAGATCTTGGCGATACCATTCTCGTACGCGCCATGCACCTCGATATCCCGCAACCCGGCTTCGCCGTACGCCAACTGTGCAACAAGCAACGAAAACCGCGGGATCGACAAATCGCGGGGATTTGCGGCGTCGATCAGGAATTCGACATGCACATTCGGAGCCCCCTTCGAAAAAGAGATTTTTTCCATGACCTTGCGAAAATCCGCAATGCCCCGTGCAAAATCGAACCCTGGCTCGTCAGTTGAGGGTTCCGGCAAAACCATCTTTAGTGGATTCAAAATCTCTCCAGAGA
>CALAPX010000140.1 GCA_937888355.1 uncultured Spartobacteria bacterium | reverse complement strand
CCAATACAGAGCATAGATTTTCCTCAGATGTTATAGAAAGTTGGATTGCTTCACCGAGAAGACGCTTGAGCATCTTTGTGACCTCCACCAACAACTCGCTCATCTGAAGCGATGACTTTCGAACCGCCTGCGGCTTGTTGAATGCCAGTAATTGGTTCGCTAGGGAGGAGGCGCGGAATGCGGCTTTTTCGATCTCATCCAAAAAAGTCTTTTTTTCGTCGGCATCAGCCAATTCCTCTTGAAGGATCTGGGCGTAACCAATCACAACCGAAAGCATGTTGTTGAAATCATGAGCCACGCCAGCGGTCAACTGGCTGAATGCCTCGACCCGCTGGGTGTTGCGCACACGGGACTCCAACTCACGCAATTCCGAGACATCCGCAATCATCGAGGAGAGCACGGGCGCCACCTCTTGGCTAAATAGAGTGAAGTAACCTCGCTCAAGAAGAAGAGTGTATTGACCGCTCCTTTTTTTTGTCCGGTATTCGATCTCAAAAGGTCCTCCATCCGACAGCACGCGTTGGATTTCGCGACGATATGAGATGCGGTCATCAGGATGGATCAACGACACCCAAGCCTCAAACCGGCCATCCAACTCATGGGGATAGATGCCAAGAATCATTTCCATTGCCCCGGAGTATAGGGACTCGTCTCTGGCTGTATCCCATTCACGCAGGATTTGCCCAGCGGCTTCGATTGCCGCAGCAGCACGCAATTTTTCCTGGTGCACTGCACGCAAAGAACGCTCAAGCTCCGCCTGTTTTGATGATGCTGGCGGCATGGAGTCTATTGGACTGGAGATCGCTTTACTCAAAGCAGCGTTAAATTACGCAGGGTGAGAAAAAAAGCCAATGCTGGTTTCAAGACGATACGTTGGATAACAATACTTGGGCATGAAGTTGCGCCGAATCCGAGCGACCTCCTAACATCCGGGCCACCTCTTCCACTCGTTCCTGGCCTACGACTGGCATCAAAAGAGTCTTTGTGCGCCCGCCTTCTACTTCCTTTCTTACACTAAAATGCGCTACTGCCCGTGCCGCAACCTGTGGAAGGTGGGTAATGCAAAACACCTGATGGCAACGCGATATCTCATCCATTTTTGCCCCAACCTTAGCTCCGATCTCTCCACCGACATTTGCATCAATTTCATCAAATACTAACACTGGCACGCCAACCACCCCGGCAAGAGCAGTTTTTATGGACAGCATGACCCGTGAAATTTCGCCACTGGATGCAATAGAACGCAATGGGCGCTCGGGCTCTCCGGGGTTTGGCGCAAAAAGGAAATCAACCCCCTCCATGCCGTGAATTCCAAAAGAGTCCAATTTCTGAAAGGATATTGAAAAGCCAGCGCGCACAAAGCCGAGGTCGACCAAATGAGCTTTGACGAGTTTCTCGAGTTTTGGAGCGGAAAGGCGCCTCGCCTGCGAGAGCTTCTCCCCCACCCCTTCCACCAATTTGGCAGCCTTGGCAATATCTTCATCCAACCCCTCACGACGCTCCTCTCTGCGCTGAAGCGCCTCCATTTTCGTGGATGCTTCAGCGCCGAAACGCAACACCTCGTCGAGAGTTGAGCCATATTTTCGCTTTAAGGTTTGAATCAAGTCCAGCCGATCCTCAATCGCAGCCAGATTTTCAGAGCCTCCGTCAAGCCTCCCTGAATAGCAATCAACAGCGCGCGAGAAATCTTGAAGGGATTCGAAAATCGCTCCTGCCGCGTCTTGCATTGATGCTGTTTCAGGATCAATCCGGTGCATCTCTCGCATCGAGCGCGCAATCTCACCCCAACGCGCCACCATCGAGTCGTCGCTATCGGAAACTATGGAGCGCAGAGAGGAACAGATTTCCATGAGCCGTTTCGAATGCGCGGCAATCCTCTGCTTGGCCATTAATTCCTCTTCCTCACCGGCTCGCAAGTTAGCCCCTGAAATTTCTTCCACCTGATGCTCCAGCAAGTCGATCTCACGGGCGATCGCCTCCGCATTTTCAGAAAACGATTTTTTTTCGGCGACCAGAAGCATCCATTCCCGGCGCTTCTCAAAAAATTCGGTTCTCAAACCCAATGTTCCGGCATGACTATCGACCAATCGCAACTGTTCATCGCAGGAAAACAAACTCTGGTGATCATGCGGGCCATGAAGATCGACAAGTTGGTCTCCCAGCCGCTTCAGTAAAGCAAGAGCGCATGGTGATCCATTGACATATTGCTTTCCTGCACCTGATACGGGAAGCGTGCGCTTCATGATTAACTGCCCGCCCTCGCAAGGTTCGACGGCCGCCTCTTCAAGCATCGCATGGACAAATGAATTGGTCGAAACCTCGAAGCTTCCCTCAACAACACAAACATCCGCACCTGAGCGAAGCACCCCCTTATCGGCACGCTCTCCGAGCAGAAGCTTGATTGCTCCGATGATGATGGATTTTCCAGCGCCTGTCTCACCAGTTACCGCGACGAACCCGGAAGGAGGCTCCCAGATCAGATCCTCGACTAGGGCAAGATTGCGAATGCGAAGAGATGCCAACATTGCGGACATGGATCAACTATGTCATTCTACAGAAGAATTCCAAGCGATGGGGAACATGCAAATCACATTTTTAGGAACAGGCACATCGCACGGAATCCCCGTTATCGGCTGCGGTTGCGCTGTCTGCCATTCGGCCGACCCTCGCGACAACCGCCTTCGCACCTCAATCCATATAGACCTTGGCGGGGTTTCCATAATTGTTGATACCACGCCCGACTTCCGCACCCAGTGCCTACGTGAAAACATTACCCGTGTGGACGCAGTTATCTACACTCATTCACACGTTGACCATACCTTAGGCTTCGATGATCTGCGCCGTTTTTGCGAACTTGAGGACAAGTGTATTCCAGTCTTCGGATCAAAAATTACACTCCAGAATCTTCGCAGAGTCTTTCAATATGCTTTCGATGGCTCTGCTCGTTATCCTAACTATGTCCGTCCCGATACGCATGAGATTGAGGGCCCTTTTACGATTGGAGATTGGACGATTGTTCCCGTAGACCTGCCGCATGGTCGCATGGTGACTAATGGGTTTGTGTTCGAGCAAAACAGCATTCGCCGCTTTGCTTATTTCACAGACTGCCAATCACTGCCTGCTTCCGCCGAAGAGGCTGCCAAAGGCGTTGATACTTTAGTGATCGATGCCCTGCGACACGAAGCCCACTCGACCCACTTTACTGTCGCCGAAGCTCTGAAAGCCGCCATGCGAATCGGCGCCCGGCGGACTTACTTCATTCACATGTGCCATGAACTTGGCCACGCCTCAACCGAGGCCTCGCTTCCCGAGACTGTACGACTCGCTTACGATGGACTCCGCCTTGACCTTTAAATCTTACTTGGCGGCTTTCCTTGCGGCATCCCTAGTGCCCATTGCCGCACTTTCAGCAAACCCTGCTGCAGCCACGGCAGTTCTTTACAACTCAAACGATCCTGAATCCCGGGACCTTGCCTTGTATTATGCCACAAGGCGCAATATTCCGATCTCTCAGATCATTGGACTCAACTGCCCAACCTCAGAGGAAATCTCACGGGAGGAATTCAATGCAACAATCGCCATTCCCCTTAAAAAACAATTTGTCACGGCCGGATGGTGGACATTCTCAAGCGACAGCACTACCCCGCCTGCCGTTATTCAAACAAGGATTCGTTTCTTGGCGATCATCCGTGGCATCCCCCTTAAGATCAGCCATGACCACTTAATCGGTCCCGCCAAACACCTCCCGGGAATAGCCCCTGTGGTGCTTGGCCGAAACGATGCCTCTGTTGATAGTGAAATCGCTGCCCTTGGATTGCCCGAATTTACCCCTGCGGGCCTCATGCTCAACCCCTACTTCGGACGATTCACTCCAATTCTAGAGGACAGGATGCCGCCCGGTTTGCTTCTTCCCTGCCGCCTTGATGCCCCATCGACCGATACTGTCCGCCGCATGATCGATGACTCGATCACCACCGAAAAACGCGGCCTGTGGGGTTGGGCGTACGTCGATTCACGAGGGCTAAGGAATGATCCATCCGGCGACCTTTCCTATGTGGAAGGCGACGATTGGATGCTGCGCATTGCTGCGCAAGTGCGCCAACGCGGAATGCCCGTGCTTCTCAACCAGTCAGCCGATACCTTTCCGCAGGATTTCCCTGTCACCGATGCGGCACTATATTTTGGATGGTACGCCCCGGAAGTGAACGGGCCCTTTCTGAATGAGGAATTTCAATTTCGGCAAGGAGCTATTGCCGTACACCTGCACTCGTTCAGCGCGGCGACTTTACGAGACATATCCACCCACTGGTGCGGCCCCTTGCTTGAGCTTGGGGCGGCAGCGACTCTTGGAAATGTCTATGAGCCCTACTTAATTTTCACTTCCCACTTGGATATCTTACAAGACCGCCTCATGAGCAACCTCACCTTGGCTGAAGCAGGGTACATGTCTCAACGCAGCATCTCCTGGGCAGGCGTAATCATTGGCGATCCTCTCTACAGGCCTTTTGCCGCATGGGATAGGTTCTTCGAGTCCTCCGCTGCAGTGAACCCATGGCGGCAATTCCGTAGGATCACCACAAATTCTGGCATACTCAACGCAGTCCTGCCCCTCCATGAAGAGGCGCACAAAACAGGTGACAGCATGTTTATCGAGGGCCTTGGATCAGCTCAGGCGGATGCGGGACATGATTCGTCCGCGCTCCACTCATTACGCTCTGCCTTGGCGATTTCAAAATATCCGGAAACCTCGCAAAGATTGCGCATGGAGATTGCTGCCATTGAAAATCGGCTTTCGGACACTCCACCCGTCAAAACTCCATGATTTCTCCTCGCTCCGTTCAATATGCCAAGGCAAGGGAGCCATTGGCCTTGAACGAGGGGGCAAGAAAGCCGCTATCGGAACTTGAAATCCAAGCACGGTTCTTCAACGGAGAATTCGGCACAAAATTTCTCACTTCAGATTCAGCCCGTGTCGAAATTCTCCATTTCGGCGAGTGGAACCGCGAAGCTGGCCCGGACTTCAAAGCAGCGACACTTCGTTTCGATGACAGCCCCCCTGTTCGCGGCGATCTCGAGGTGGATTGGAATGCCAGGGACTGGGAACGCCACGGACATGCTCTTAATACCGCTTACGAGAATGTCTCCCTGCATTTGTATATCGAAGAATCCGGATGCGCTGCTTTTGCTCGCACGCCGCTTAACCGCGCCATTCCTCAGGCGCGACTCGACATTGAAATCAGCAACTCACCCTCCACCGCTAAGCATGACGCGCCAGTAAATATTGAAGATGCGCTTTCCATAATCGCAGCCGCTGCCGAGTTTCGCCTTCATCGAAAACATCTGGCGATCACCAGCGCTTCAGTGCTTCATGGTTCGTCCGCTTCCTTATTTCACTCATTAGCGGGTTGCCTCGGTTATAAAAACAATACGATTCCTTTTCTGCTCGCCGCACAACGCTCAGGCCTTAACCGCGCTTGTGGTGTCCATGGTGAAAGCATCCTCTTTGGTATCGCGGGATTTCTCGAGCCGAGGTCTTTTGATAATGCCGACTCAACCACGCGCACCTACCTCAAGCCTCTCTGGGACTATTGGTGGACTGTTAGGGATAGCTTTTCCAAGCTCATCCTTCCGACCACATCATGGAAACTGTCGGGTATCCGCCCACAGAATCATCCCCACCGTCGCCTGGGAGCGTTGGCGACTATTGCCTCTGGATTTACCCTGCTCCGCCAAGCTGCGGCTACAACCGACATGGCATGCATAGCCACTTTTTTCAACCAACTATACCATCCCTACTGGAGCCACCACTGGAACCTGCTCGCAGAACCGCTGGAGCGATGCGTTGCCTTAGTCGGCACCGATCGCACGAACGATATTCTCATCAATGCAGTGATCCCCTCTCTGCCAATAGAACAGGCCCTTGTGGAGTTAAAAAAAATCAAAGGGCCTTTTCCAAGTGGTCGGGTCCGGCGCACGTTGGAGTGGCTCACGGGGGAGTTTTCATCATCACTTGCAGCATCTGCTTTCAACCAGCAAGGGCTATTGCAACTTTATGCAGATTTCGGTCACCTGACGGCGCAAGAGGCTTTGGAACGGATTCGCTCTATTAAATCTCAGACCTCCCCACGCGACACCTGACAGCGACACTGCGTGTGTTTGGCAGAATAAACTTTCTGATCTCCACATCTACCCATTCAGCACCAAACTCCACAAAAACCATGTTTCCAAGCTCCCAAGCTAATGTCTCAATCAATGCCCGAGGCCGTGCAGCGGCAAGAGCCTCCGCCCGCAAGCATACTGCGGCGTAATCGATGGTATTGACAATATCGTCCCCCATAGAATCAAAAGCCATTGGAGAGCCAATGCGTAAATCGATCTCGATATCCTGATCTGCCGCGCGTTCTTCTTCGGGCACGCCGATCCTGGTTTTTAGTTTTAGGCCTGTAATCTGAATCTCGTTCACAAGAGGCGTTGCACCGCAGCGATATCGCGGGCGATTATTGTGGGCTTCGCAATAAGAAGTTTTTCGATCCGGTCGAACCCAGTGAGCACAGCGACATCCAATACCCCTCCATGTCGGGCGGTTTCAATATCGTGCTCCATATCCCCCACAAATAGGGTTTCGTCGGCT
>CALAPX010000139.1 GCA_937888355.1 uncultured Spartobacteria bacterium | reverse complement strand
CGACATGGATACTCCTGAGCATATCAAGGCTGCAGCGATTACCGCGTTGCAAGAAGGCCGTACAAAATACACTCCGAGTTCCGGCATTCCCGAATTGCGGCAGGCAATTTCACAAAAATTTCTTAAAGACAACGGGCTTGATTATAAACCTCACCAAGTAATTGTAAGCTGTGGAGCCAAGCAATCGTGCTTCAATGCCATCGCTGCTGTGGTCAATGAAGGTGATGAGGTCTTGATTCCTGCACCATACTGGCTGAGCTATCCCGAGATGGTGAGGATCGCAGGCGGTGAACCCGTGATTGTGCAGACCCGTGAGGAGAATAACTGGAAGATCACCCCTGAAGAGTTTGAGGGGATGATGTCTCCTGCGACAAAGATGATTATCCTGAATAGTCCCGGCAATCCTACTGGCGCAGTCTACACGAAAGAAGAATTGAAAGCCTTGGCTGATGTCGCAGCCGAGGAGGATATTTACATCCTCTCCGATGAAATCTACGAAAAGCTTACGTATGATGGAGCTGAGCATGTGAGCACCGCCTCGGTTTCGCCAGAAGCCTATGACCTAACAATTACAGTGAATGGTTTCAGTAAAGCATATGCTATGACTGGCTGGAGGCTCGGGTATCTCGCAGCTCCAGAATCTGTTGCAAAAATAATTGATTCGATGCAGAGCCACATGACTTCGAATCCGTGCTCCTTTGCGCAATATGGTGGTCTTGCCGCACTCACCGGCGATCAGCAGTGCATTGTGGACATGCGAGAGGAATTTGATATTCGGCGCCAATACATGTTCGAGCGCCTAACGCAGATCCCAGGCATCACTGCGGTCAAACCCCAAGGTGCTTTCTATGTATTGGCAAATATCAGCTCTGTCGGGCTGAAGTCACAGAACTTTGCCGATCGGTTGCTAAGCAAGGGAAATGTTGCAGTCGTTCCTGGTATCGCCTTTGGAGATGATCGTACTGTCCGTCTCAGCTATGCTACTAGCCTAGACGTGATCAAGAGCGGTCTTGATCGCATCGAGGAATTCTGTAAGTCGGTGTAGTGCCTCGCGGTATGCCGCGCAAATTTGATGAACGTCTCACCTCATGCTGTACCAGGTATGGCATGAGGTGTTTGCCTTCTCCCTCTGTAGGTTAAAGGAAGGTTCAGCGTTGTCCTGCGCGGTTGATTAGGAGTTCAGCAATTTTGCGTGCGGCGGAAGTTTTTTGCATGTGGAGGAGGTTTTTTCTCCAAGTGCGCCACAGAGCCGCATCGTTTGCCATTGCCCCCTTCACGAGATTAAGAACATGCATCGGGCTTTGCGATGCTAGGGCGCCGATGGCGGATTGTTGGATCAGGGCAATGTTTCCCTCCTCCTGGCCAGGAACAATGTGGCTGACAACAAAAGGAATCTGTGCGGCGATGGCTTCTTGGACAGTGGCGCCGCCCGCCTTGCCAATGAAAATATGGTGTGATCCCATGAGTTCCGGCATCTTGTCAGTCCAACCAATAAGGTTTCCACGGCGAGGGAGACGCGCTTTGGTCAACGCCGCGTGTGTGGCCTTTCTGCGTCCGGTAATGACGGTGATGGAGACGCCATCCAGTGAGGCAAGCAATTCCAACGTTTCAATCGCACGATCTTGTGGTCCGCCTGGAAAAAAGAGCAGGTTCCATGTGCCGGCACGCGGTGGAGGAGCCGGCATGAAATCTTCGTACTCAAGGTCAACCGGGAATCCAAGGGTGTGGATTTTTTCCTCTGGTACCCCGTCACGACGTAAGACGTCGGCCGTCGGTTCGTCTGTTACAATCGCGCCATCGCATGGGTAGTGATACCACGACTTGCTGATCATCGTGGAATCTGTGATCACCATAAAAAAAGGCACGGGGGGTGACGCGCTGGAGGCGTTGATTTTCTGCAACACATGCCCGAAGACTGGAAAGGTCGAAGCAATTACATCCGGCTTGAACTCACGAATGAGGTCACGAACTGCGTTGTTGAGTTGTGAAAAAAGAGGGGACATTCCTTCGATAACCGCCGGTCGGTTAAGCATTGAGAAGGCAAGTTTCCAGAGAGTCGGATAGTGGTTGATCGCTATGCTATAGCCTCGCTGCATGAGGTTGTTCACAACTGGATTGGTGCGGGTGTAGGGATCGACCACGAGAACCTCTGCCGAACGGTCCACGACCAACGAGATGGCATTTCGGATGTTTCGAGCTGCTGTATTATGCCCATCGCCCATGCTGGCAGTCAGGATTAGGACGCGAATGGGGTTATGGCTCTGATGTGTCACTGGAAAGATAACATCTTTACAAAAATAAAATCCAAATCAAGCGGCTGGCGTTTTCAGGGGAAAGTGTCATCGGCGCGCTTGCCAAGCTGGGGTGCACTTTTCATGATGCGCTCAATGGAAGAAATTATCCAACTACTCCAAAAAAACGCTCTAATGCCCCGAGACGAAATGGCCCGTTTGCTAAACAAGTCGAAAGACGAGGTAGAAGCGGCTATTGCGGCGTTGGAGGCCGATGGTGTTATTCTTGGTTATCAACCCGTGTTGAATCGTGAAAAATGGGGAACCAACACAGTCACTGCTGTGATCGAGGTGAAAATCACGCCGGAGCGTGATGGCGGGTTTGATCGAATCGCCTCACGCATTGCCAAGTTTGAAGAGGTGAAGAGCTGTTATCTTGTAAGCGGCGGGTACGATTTGTTGATTGTGGTAGAGGCTCCCAATCTCAGGGCTGCAGCTTCGTTTGTGGCTGAGAAGCTCAGTACGATTGATGCGGTGCAGTCCACGGCCACTCATTTCCGTTTGAAGACTTACAAGGAAAACGGAACCTTCCATCATTTTGAAGCAGCTTCAGAGCGCCTTGCTGTCACGCCGTGAGTATTCCAATCGCTGATCACATCCGCGAAATTCCGCGTTCGGGCATTCGCGATTTTTTCGAAATCGTCCAATCCATGGAGGACGTCGTTTCTTTGGGCATTGGCGAGCCCGACTTTGCCACTCCATGGCATATCCGGGAGGCTGCGATCTTTGCCTTGGAGCGAGGGAGAACCGGTTACACTTCGAATCTTGGTCTTCCCCGGCTGAGACGAAGCATTTCAACATATGTAAAGGAACACTTTGGTATCCGTTATGAACCACTTTCCGAAGTCCTTGTCACTGTGGGTGTGTCTGAGGCTATCGATCTGGCATTGCGGGCAATCTTAAATCCCGGGGACGGGGTCCTCTACCATGAGCCCTGCTACGTCTCATATGCCCCGACCATTGTCATGGCGCGCGGTGAGCCGCAGGTCATTCAAACTCGCGATGAGGATGCATTTGCTTTGCGTGCTTCGGATTTGGAGAAGGCAATCAGACCAAATACCCGGGCCCTCATGCTTAACTTTCCGACCAATCCAACCGGAGCGACGATGTCCCCTGAGGAGATGGAAAAAATCGCCGCAGTATGCGTGAAACATAATCTAGTGGTGCTAAGCGATGAGATCTATAGCGAATTGACCTTCGACGGGGGAACCCACACAAGCATTGTGACATTTCCTGGTATGAAAGAACGAACGGTTTTTCTACACGGGTTGTCCAAAGCATTTGCGATGACCGGATGGCGGATGGGCTTTGCCTGTGCGCCGGCGCCTCTCATCGAGGCAATGATGAAAATCCACCAGTATTCAATTCTTTGTGCCTCGATCATGGGGCAGGATGCCGCGATTGAAGCACTGGAGCATGGTGAGACAAGCGTCGCTGCGATGAGAGCGGAATATCAGATGAGGCGTAACTATATCGTTTCATCGCTCAACGAAATGGGGCTCGATTGCCGCTCGCCGCGCGGGTCTTTCTATGTGTTTCCAAAAATCACATCGACTGGTCTGTCGAGTCGTGAATTTTCAATGGGCTTGCTTAACTCGAAGATGGTTGCAGTGGTTCCTGGGACAGCCTTCGGAAAATGCGGTGAAGGGCATGTGAGATGCAGTTTTGCTACAGGACTGGAGCAAATCAAAGTCGCGATGACTCGTATGGCAGAGTATTGTAGCGAGTTGAGATCCGCGTAGCCTAGGGTTGCTTCTAATCAGGCTATAGCTGGTTGCTGTTGCGTAAGGCAATGAAACGCCCCTAAGCCCCAGATGAGTTCGCGGCAGTCGATGGGAACGATTCGCCGTTCGGGAAATGCTTCATGAAGGGCTGAAAGTGCCCAAGAGTCGTTTGCCTCGCCGAATACAGGAAGTAGGACAACGCTGTTTGCGATGTAAAAGTTCGCATAGCTAGCGGGAAGCCTTTGTCCTTCGCGCATGATACGAGTGGGCATGGGGAGGGTGAAGACGTGCAGGGGTTCTCCGCCAGGCATTCGGGTCGTATGTAAGCGGTCGAGATTGCGCTGAAGAGGTTCGAAATTAGGGTCTGACTCGTCTTCCTCCACGGTAGTAATGACAGTGGCGGGGGCGATGAACCGCGAAATGTCATCCACATGGCCATCCGTGTCGTCGCCTTCGATGCCGTCACCAAGCCATATGATGGTTTTGAATCCGAGAGTATCGCGGAGTTTTTTTTCGATTTGTGTTTTATCAAGCGACGGATTGCGATTGGCGTTTAGCAAGCAGCTTTCCGTGGTCAGGACAACGCCTTGCCCATTCGAATCGATCGAGCCCCCCTCAAGGATGAAATGCGATTCGTCAATGAGAGGCACGCCTAGAGCCTTTGCAATAGCTGGAGGGACCGCATTGTCCTCGTCGAAAGGCGATAATTTGTATCCCCAGGCATTAAAGCCAAAGTTCACGGCAACTAATCGTGGGTTCTCATTGCGCACCAAAAAGACGGGACCGTGATCCCTGCACCAAGGTTCGTCGGTTGGAATGTGAAAAAACTCGATCCGTTCGGGCGGGCAGGATTTCAGGAGTTGGCGGACATTTTTTTCCTGCGACGGGCTGATGACATTGATGCGGACAATTTCAGATTGAGCGAGTGCCTCGGCCATTTTCACAAATGTTGGAATGACTTTGTCATAACTTCCAGGGAAGCTGTTTCCTTCTGCGTGGGGCCATGAAATCCAGGTCGCTTCATGGGGTTCCCATTCCGCTGGCATCCTGTAGCCATTTTCCGAAGGAGTCGCGTGCATCATGTGGAGCTGAAGTTTCATTCCCCAGTCAATCAGGACAAGGCGAATCTCTAAAAAAGTGGAGTTATTTAAAAATGAATTCCTCAATAAAGATTTCGTCCGGATGTGAATTATTAGCGCATTTAGAAATCCACCCTTGACCACAGAAATGCAGAGAAGTGCACTGGGGCATGGATTTTTCCAAGAGCGACTATTTTATCAATCGCGAGTTGAGTTGGTTGGAGTTCAATCAGCGTGTATTGGACCAGGCGTTCGACGTCTCCAACCCGTTGCTCGAACGCTTGAAGTTCCTTTGTATTGTGAGTTCGAACTTGGACGAGTTCTTTGAGGTTAGGGTCGCGGGTCTTAAACAACAGAAACTGATCGGAGCCTCACGCGTCGAAGCCGATGGATTGTCCTCGAGTGAGACGTTGGCGAGGATCAGTACCCGTACCCGCAGGATGGTCGATGACCAGTATCGCTGTTGGCGAGAGATGCTCCAACCTGCTCTTGAGCTAGAAGGGATTCGCTTTCACAACTACCCCAATGTCCCCCCAGAGGAATGCGAGCATTTCGAGCGCTACTTTCTGGATTTGATCTACCCAGTTCTTACACCCCTTGCAGTCGATCTTGCCCATCCCTTTCCACAACTTCTCAATAAAAGCCTTAACGTAATTGTTGAGCTTGAGGGGGACGATCTCGGAACGGATATCGCAGTCGTCCAAGCTCCTCGAATCCTTCCGCGGGTCGTTCCTTTTCCAAAAGGGAAGGATGGCGCAGACTACGTTTTTCTCGGGAATATCATTCAAAATCATGTTCAGTCCCTCTTCCATGGGGTGAAAGTCAAAGGTGCACACTTGTTCCGTGTGACACGCAACAGCAACCTGTACGTCGATGAGGAGGAGGCGGGAAATCTTCTTA
>CALAPX010000138.1 GCA_937888355.1 uncultured Spartobacteria bacterium | reverse complement strand
TGCGGATGCCGGTGTAGGGATTGAAGACGCCGTTGGGCAGGCGGACGATGGTGTGGAGGTTGCACTCGGCGAGGAGGGCTTCCTTGATGCGAGTTTTGACGCCTTCACCGAAGAGAGTGCCGTCGGGCAGCACGAGGCCGGCGCGACCGCCGGGCTTCAAGATCTTCATGAGGAGCACGAGGAAGAGGTCGGCGGTCTCGCGGGTGCGAAAATCGGCGGGGAAGTTGGACTCAATGCCGTCTTCTTCCATGCCGCCGAAAGGCGGGTTGGTGACGATGACATCCACGCGCTCCTTCGGGCCCCAGTCGCGCAGGGGGCGTGCGAGGGTGTTGTCGTGGCGGACGTTAGATGGAACATCAATGCCGTGCAGAAGTAAATTAGTCATGCACAGAATATGAGGAAGATGCTTCTTCTCGATGCCGGCGAAGCAATCTTGGATCTTGCGTTCGTGGGCCTCGGTCTTGGCCTGCTTGCGCAGGTGCTCAATGGCGCAAACAAGAAAGCCGCCGGTGCCGCAGGCGGGGTCGAGCACGCTTTCGCCGAGGCGGGGATTGACCTGCTCGACGATGAACTGGGTGACGGCGCGCGGGGTGTAGAACTCACCGGCATTGCCCGCAGACTGCAGGTCTTTGAGCAGCTTTTCGTAAATGTCGCCGAATATGTGGCGGTCATCGGAGGCGTTGAAGTCGATGCCGTTGACCTTGTTGATGACCTGTCGCATCAACGTGCCGTTCTTCATGTAGTTGTTAGCGCCATCGAAAGCGGCCTTGATGAGCGTGACGATCTCGCCGCTGCCGGAGAGGGCTTTTAATTGGGGCAGCAGGTCGTTGTTGGCAAAGGCGAGCAGCGCATCGCCAGTGATGCCTTCTTCATCGGTGGCCCAGTTGGACCAGCGGAGTTCCTTGGGCAGCGGGGATTTGTATTTGTCGCGGAGGACTTCCATCTCCTTTTCGCGGTCGTCGAAGATTTTCAGGAAGAACATCCAGCCGAGCTGGGCGAGGCGCTGGGCATCGCCGTCGACACCGGCGTCTTTGCGCATGATGTCCTGAATGGTTTTGATGAGGTTGGAGACGTTGGGCATGGGTCAGGCAGCCTGTTGATAAAGGGCGGTTTCGAGTTCACGGATGGCGGCGAGGTAGCCGTCGCGGCCGCCGAAGAGTTTGACGATTTCCACGGGAGTGCCGTGGGCGGTGAGCGGGTCCACTTTGAGAATCTCCAGCGACTCGACGCTCTTGATGCCGCTGTCAGCATATTTCTGGAGCAAGGTATCGAGGACCGCGCGGGCTTTGTCGCCATACTTGGCGAAGACGTTGCGTTTTTTCACGTTGTCGGCTCGCTCTTTCCGCGTGAGTGGCGGGGCATCGAAGGCGACGTGGCAGACGAGGTCGAAGGCGTCGTAGTCGCGCCCCACCTGCTCGGCGAGCTCTTCGAGGAACACGCCCTTGGCGGCAAGCTCGTCCAAGATAGCCTGTTTCTTTTCGGCGTCGTTCCAGACGGTGAGGAAGGCGTTGAGTGAGGCGTAGGACTGGCGGACGGTCTTGCGGGAGTAGTCCTTGAGCGATTCGGTGATGAGCTTTCCGTATTCGTCGAGGTATTGAACGCGCTCGGTGGCGACCCGGACTTCGACGTTGTTGACGTAATATTTGATTGGCCGAGTGCCGAGAGCTTCTTCACCTCCCAGAGAATCTACGATGGTGCCACCGGGTGGCTCTTCCTCGCCGCCTTCGGCGGGTTCGTCAGGCGGGACGATGGCCTCGCCTTCATTCGGTTCGTAGATCTGCACTGGGTCGCCATCGAAATCGGGATCGGCAAACAGGGCGGTGGCCCGTTTGAAATCCATGATGGTGAAAAACAGCTTGTTGTAATCCTCGTTGATGCGGGTGCCTCGCCCGATGATCTGTTTGAACTCGGTCATGGAAGCAATGCGGCGGTCGAGCACGATGAGGTGGCAGGTCTGGGCATCGACGCCGGTGCTCATGAGACGGGAGGTGCAAGCGATGACGGGATAGGTAGATTCTGGGTCGATGAAGTTATCGAGCTGAGCCTTGCCTTCGTCGTTGTCGCCGGTGATGCGCATGACGTATTTGGCGTTGGCGGCGGCGAGGTCGGGGTTGGCGTTGACCATCGCCTGCCGCATCCGTTCGGCGTGATCGATGTTCTCGCAAAAGATGATGGTCTTGGCGAAGCGGTCGGTCGCACGGAGGAATTCGGTGACCTTGGCGGCAACAAGGGTGGTGCGCTTTTCGAGGATGAGATTCCGGTCGAAGTCGCGGTCGTTGTACTCGCGGTCTTCGATGACCTGACCGTTCTTATCGGTTTGCCCGTCGAAGGGACGCCAGCCGTCGAGATCGCGGTCAAGGCCAATGCGAACAACTTTGTAGGGTGCAAGAAATCCGTCCGAGATGCCTTGCCTGAGAGAGTAGGTGTAGATGGGATCGCCGAAGTATTCGATGTTCGAGATGTCCTTCGTTTCCTTCGGGGTGGCGGTGAGGCCGATCTGCGTCGCGCTGGAGAAGTATTCGAGCACCTTGCGCCAGGCGGCATTATCCGCGGCGCTACCCCGGTGGCACTCGTCGATGACAATGAGGTCAAAGAAGTCTGGCGAGAACTGGGTGTAAATGTTCTGGTCCTCTTCAGTGCCGGTGACGGCCTGATAGAGGCAGAGGTAGATCTCGAACGACTTGTCGACGGTGCGATTCGTGATTTTGGTCATCGCCGTACCGAACGGCTTGAAGTCGTTGGTCTTCGTCTGGTCGGCGAGGATGTTGCGATCCACGAGAAATAGAATGCGTTTCTTGGTGCCTGACTTCCACAGCCGCCAGATGATCTGGAAAGCGGTGTAGGTCTTGCCAGTGCCGGTGGCCATGACGAGCAGGATGCGATTCATGCCGCGCGCGATGGCATCCACCGTGCGATTGATGGCGATGAGCTGGTAGTAGCGCGGCGATTTCTGCGAGCCGTTGTCGTGGTAGTCCTGCGTGGCGACGGATTCCTGATCGGCGGTGTAGCCCTTCGCCTTGCAGTAGCGGGCCCAAAGCTCATCGGGCGTGGGAAACTGATCGAGCGGGATTTCCCGCGTGACAGTGCCGCCACTCGCCGTCCTGTCATGCTCCAAGAAGGCGTCGCCGTTGGAACTGTAGGCGAATGGCACATCGAGAATCTCTGCATATCCGAGAGCCTGTTGCATGCCGTCGCCGACCGCGTGGTTGTTGTCCTTCGCTTCCAGAACGGCGAGCGGGACGTTTGGTTTGTAGGAGAGGATGTAGTCCGCCTTCTTCGCCTCCCCACGCTGAACTGTCTTGCCACGCACGATGACGCGACCTTTCGTGAAGTAGGCTTCCTCGCGAACTTGGGTCATCAGATCCCACTTACCAGGGCCGACAATGGCGGGCGTGATGAACTTGCTGCGGACGTCTGCCTCGGTGAGGGATTTTTTGTTCATGCGGCCTTGCTCCACGCGTAGCCAAAGGGCAGATTGATAAACTGGTAGTCGAAACGCATTTTCGGTAACTGATCGTCCGACAGCGTGCTGCAGAGCTTGAACTCCTCGGCGTCTGGCTCGACGATCGACATGTCGGTATGGGTGTTAGCCGAAGCGTGCGGGTTGAGTTGCAGAATGTGCTCCTTTGTCGGGGAGTAAGCTACCGTCGGTGCGGGCGCAGCAAGCGTTCACCGTGTGGGCTGTGCCCTTGGCAAAATTGGGGTCAAAAATCTGGTGAAAATCTCTTGAAACTTTAAGCTAGCCCGGTCTGTCGAATTTGAGCGCTGCACCGTCCGGTGCGACGAGCCTTTTCCGGCTCGCCCCCCCGGCGTGCACACTGGCATGAACTCTACAAAATCAGCCACTCGAATCACAGCCGCCGGCATTCAAGGCGGCGTTCAAGGCGGCACGCTCGGCTATCAACTTCCTTGCCCGGACAACACGCTCTGGCCCAAGCATTCAACACCAGCTCAGGGACAACCTTGGTCCTCAGGACCCAATGCGGATTCCTTGTCAGGCCTTGTCGAGCGCGCGACGCGATGAACGGCCCTAACCTTCGCTCCAATGCTCGCTCGTCAACCGTCTAACGCTTGCGGAGGTGCCGTTGTCAGGGCTACCGTTCAGGGATTCTTACCCACGGATTCTGCTAGGAGCCTTTTAAAAGAATGCACTTCAACAACCCCACAGATCTTAATGAGTAACATTCGCTACGGCTCTGGTGGTGGTATCTACCGAATCGTTACCACGACTGCGCAAACGGGCGGGATACACTTTGCACTTGATTGCACCGAAAAACCTGGCGGCGGTCCCCCTCTGCACATTCACGAGACTGAAGAGGAATACTTCTTTGTGACCGAGGGAGAGTTCACATTTTCCATCGATGGCAAGATCACCAAAGCGAAAGCTGGCGAAAGCGCCTTTGTTCCGCGAGGCATGGTTCACTGCTTCAAGAATTGCACCAACCAAGACGCCCGGATGCTGGTCCTTTTTACCCCCGGCAACATCGAGGGTTACTTTGACTTTGGTCTTCCCTTGGAGGATGGCAGCATTCCCTCCGAAGCCTGCCTCATCGAACGAATGAACGCCATCGGACCAAAATTCAATGTCATACAGGTCGAGGGCCCTTCACCCTTGTAAAATAAGAAATGGGTACTGACTGAAGGGGACTGAAGGGTGGCAGGTCCTGCCGTCGGTTTGCCCACGCCGGCCACTCACGCGGCGGCTGGCATGCTGCTAAGCCCGGCTAAAGCTGTCGCGAATAGAGTTATACAACCACTTGCTTCCTGTTTTTATCGCCAACCCTTGGGTGCGTACTTGCCTTGCAGGATTCG
>CALAPX010000137.1 GCA_937888355.1 uncultured Spartobacteria bacterium | reverse complement strand
ATATGTACCAGAATCAGAAAAATACCACCATTCGAATACCACATAAGCTGTTTTTGTCTTGTTGCTTAATCTTTTTTTGAGGTCACAAAGAGCGGTTTCTAAAGCAATAATTTTATGTATGGAATGGTAAATCAAGCGGTTCGGGGCCTGGTGATCGAGAAATTCGGTCCTGAGACCTGGACACAAATCCATGAGTGCGCCGGGGCACCGGAAAATTTTTCAGCCATGGAGCCCTACGATGACTCCGTGACATACAATCTCGTGGGGAAGGCGGTTGAGATTCTTGGGATTCCGGCGGAGTCGATCTTAAGGACGTTTGGAGAGTATTGGGTGAATGAAGTGGCGAGGAAACACTACGACAAACTCTTGTCGAATACCGGCCGCGACTTTGCGGACTTTCTTTCAAATCTCGACCACATGCACCAGCGGATCCGTGTGACGTTTCCCGACTACCATCCGCCGTCCTTCCGGGTGAAGCAACTCGAGGAGGGAAAGCTCCAGGTCGACTACTACTCGCACCGCCCGGGCCTGCTGCCCTTTGTTGAAGGGCTTTTCACCGGTCTGGCCGACCACTTTTCGGTGCGCGTGGCGTTCGAGCATATCGATGACAATGCGCACCCGCTCCCCTGCAAGCGCATGCATGTCACCTACGTGGCGATCACGTGAATCGCCCTGATTCACATCTGCTACTTCAGGAAAAACTGCCGATTGGCATACGGGATACGCCATGCTGCTGAGTGAGGAGGCATTCCTGCACGTGGCGCCGTTCCATCTCGTATGGGGAGCCGACGGTCATCTCGAAAGAATCTCGCCGTCGCTCCGCCGACTCTGGCATTTGTCCGATACCGAGTCGCCGCAGGTACTCCTCGAGCGCCCTTTTCCGGCGGTGCTGGATGTCACTTGGTTTCCCGAGATCACTGACATGGTTCTCACATTGGTCTGCCCATCGGTGCCAGACCGGATGATCCGCGGGGAATTGATCCCGTTGCCTAAACACCGCTGGCTTCTTTGTGCGCTCCCTCCGATGGGACGCGTCTCGGACCTTGAAAAAGCCGGACTCAAACTCAGCGATCTTCCCCTCCACACCGGTCTTGGTGATGCCCTCATCGCCGCCGAGGCGGCCCATGTATCGCTCGGAGAGGCGCGACGCGCGCTGGCTGGCCTGCAGACCTTGAACAAATCTCTCATGGAAATGAATGAGGCCTTTGGACGCTTTGTGCCAAAACCTTTTCTGGCAGCTTTGGGCATGCAGTCTCCGGTGGAAGCCGCACTTGGGGTGCGTGCAAGTGCCCATACCACGGTCATGTTCGCCGACTTGCGGAATTTCACGACAATCAGCGAGCAACTCGGTGCCGAGGAGATTTTTTCTTTCATCAATCGCTACCTGGCGCAGGTGGCTCCCCGGATCCGGGAAAATGAAGGCTTTGTTGTTCACTATCTGGGCGATGGGATTCTGGCCCTCTTCAACGGGGCTCCCGAACTGTCGGTGCGGGCCGCGGTCGAGATGCAGAAGACACTTAAAGAAGCCATTCATGGTGAGGGGCTCGGAGCGTGCTTGCCCCCTGGAACCGATATCAGCCTTGGGATCGGTCTCCACTATGGCCACATACAGATGGGAATCATCGGGGAAAGCGGGAGGTGGGATTCCACGATTATTTCGGATGCCGTAAATACCGCTTCCAGGGTGGAAGGGCTCACAAAAGTCTTCGGCGCGGAGATTCTGATCACAGGTCAACTCGGCAATCAATTGTCAGAGATCTTTCGTACGCGCCGGCTGGGGCGGATGAGCGTGAAAGGTCGCGCCGAGCAACTGGATGTCTATGAGGTGCTTGACTCGCTGGATCCCGAAACGCTGGCCGCCCGCTTGGCAAATGCCGAGACCTTCGATGCTGCCGTGCGGGCCTTCGAGGCCGGTGATCTGGAGACCGCCGCCGCCGGCTTCGAGGCCTGCCTTGCCGTTGATCCCAACGACCGGGCGACACTTCACTACCACTCGCATTACAGTTATTCGTAGCAGGGTGCGGCTGGTGCGCTAAGCGGATCAGTTACCAAAGATCGAGAAAATACCAAGAGAAAATACCACATAAGCTATTTTTGTCCCGTAGCTTGGTGTGCCTAAAAGCACTAAAAAGCAGCTTTGAAAACAGTTTTTCAAGCTCATGCGGAATTATAAAATAAGCGCACAATTTGGTGCTGTGGAGAAGAGGGGATCGTCCACCGAGGGAAGTGCGCTTGTGCTTGTCCTGCTCGTCACCGCGCTCCTCACGACCATCGCGGTCTCCTTCCTCTCGACGTCGCGGGTTGAGCAGATTGCGGCAAAGAATTTCACCCGCCAAAACGCCGCCTCCGGCCTCGCCGAAATGGCTACCCAGCAGGCCATGGCGAAGATTCAGCAGGGGTTCACAGTAAACGGGAGCGCCACCACCGTCATCACCACCCAACCCGGCGCGATCCGGCAGTTCGAGTTTAGTGGCGGAAATTGTACTCCTGGTCCTGTGGTAGAACTTTTTTCAGGAACAGGAAATACCTCCACCAGCGGCACAGCAAACCTAAACAACCTCCAAGCCCCCTCGTCGAGTGCCAATGCCACCAGTGGTCAGTGGACGATCACCGGAATTGCCGGCGAGAACATTCAAGTGCCACTCGAGGAGGTAAGGGATTCGGATGGGAATCTCGTGGGCAAGATTGCCTACTATGTCGATGACGAAGGGACGAAGATAAACCTGAATGCTGCCACGGGGGATCGGCCGACGCTGAATATCGGGAGTTCGCGATCATTATCGCTCTCTGCTGTGGCTTCAGCCAACCAAGCGGAAAATTTCACCAAAATCATCAATGGCAAT
>CALAPX010000136.1 GCA_937888355.1 uncultured Spartobacteria bacterium | reverse complement strand
GTACATGACCTCGCTGCCCTCGTCCGCGATAATAAGCGTGCGCTCGAACTGACCAAAATTTTCCGCGTTGATACGGAAGTAGGCTTGGAGCGGGTGCTTCACCTTCACGCCAGGTGGGATGTAGATGAACGAACCGCCAGAGAAGACTGCGCTGTTGAGGGCGGAGAACTTGTTGTCACCGGTTGGAATAACTTTGCCAAACCACTTTTTGAAAATTTCCGGGTGCTTTTGCAGGCCTTCTGTGGACCCGACAAAAATAACCCCCTGATCACCAACCGCAGCTTTAATGTTTGAATAAGCCGCTTCGCTGTCGAACTGGGCTTCGACGCCAGCCAAGAATTTGCGCTCCTGTTCGGGAATACCGAGCCGCTCGAAGGTGCGCTTCACATCTTCTGGCACATCGTCCCATGAACGCTTCGGCATCGTCCCTTGGGAGAGATAGTAACGGATATTTTCGAACACAATGTTCTCCAAGTCAGGGCTCGCCCAGTGTGTTGGCATGGGCATCGAATTGAATTTGCGCAGAGCATCTTTACGAAACTCGCGGATCCAGTGCGGGTCCTTTTTGACATCGCAAATGTAGTCGATTGTCTTTTCTGAGAGGCCTGTGCCTGCATCAAACTCGTAATCCACATCGTAGTGGAAGTCCCCAACGGAGCGGTCGATATTGAGATTTAATTTGGTATCCATATGGTTTCCCTTGAAGCGAATCAGGCGGATTTAAGAGTTTCCTTTTCAACCCAGTCGTAGCCTTGGGCCTCAAGTTTGTGAGCGAGTGTCTTGTCGCCACTCATGACGATACGCCCATCGACCATGACATGGACAACGTCAGGAATGATGTATTCTAGAAGGCGTTGGTAGTGCGTGATGACCAGAAAACCACGCTCTGGACTGCGCATCGCATTAACGCCTTCAGAAACAATCCGCAGAGCATCGATGTCGAGGCCGGAGTCAGTCTCGTCAAGCACCGCATACACAGGGTTGAGCATCGCCATCTGCAACACCTCACAACGTTTCTTCTCCCCTCCGGAGAATCCCTCGTTCACAGCGCGGGAAGTGAATTTCCGATCGATTTTCAGCGCGTCCATCTTCTTGTAGAGCTCTTCGTAATATTCGACGGCATCAAGTTCCTCGCCTTCGGGAAGGCGTGCCTGGACGGCGGCACGGATGAAATTTGCGATCGTCACGCCGGGAATTTCCATTGGATACTGGAAAGCCACAAAGAGTCCTGCACGGGAACGTTCATCGGGTTCCTCCATGTCGAAAAGGTTCAACCCATCAAGCGTAACCAATCCACTTTTTACCTCGTAGTCGGGATGGCCTGCCATGACCTTGGCGAGGGTGGATTTACCGGATCCGTTCTTGCCCATGATTGCATGGACTTGACCCTTGGGGACTTCGAGATTGAGTCCCTTCAGAATTTCGCGATCGCCGATGTTTGCGTGAAGGTTTTCGATTTTGAGGCTCATTAGTTTTTTACAGGTATTGTTTTGCAGTCCGGGCAGGTGCCACGGAGTGTGATTTCGGATTGGGTAATGGTGAACTTGGGTGGAAGGTTTATAAATGAAGTAAGCGAGCCTTCTCCGGTGACCGGGACGTCGGAGACCGAGCCGCATTCATCGCAAATGAAGTGCCCGTGCTCCTCGAGGTTCGGGCAGTACCGGGTGGCCTCGCGCACGACATTTACTTGCTTGGCAAGCCCGCAGGCGACAAGGGTCTCAAGACAATTGTAGACTGTTGCCAACGAGATGCCTGGCATATGTTTTTTTGCGCGGATAAATACCTCTGACGCAGTTGGGTGGTCGCGCTCGGAAACAAGAACATTGTAGACCTCTTTGCGCTGGGGAGTGAGGCGGTGTCCGCTGTGACTGATGGTTTCCTCGTAGCCGAGGGGCGCTATGGAACGCTTATGCATG
>CALAPX010000135.1 GCA_937888355.1 uncultured Spartobacteria bacterium | reverse complement strand
GATGCGGCCACAGGATCATAGTTTGCCAGAATCACATGGTCCGACACAGTCGAAGGAACCTCCCTGGGAGCCCGCAATTCCTGCTGGGCTTTCATCCATGGAGAGTAAAAAAACTCGATAAATGTGAACGGCATCAAGACCAACAAAAAAAGAATCCCTGTTAAAATAACCACCACCGAAAAAAAGCGCCCGATATCCGACTGGAACGTGATGTCACCGAAGCCCAACGTGGACATAGTGACCAAGGTCCAATAAAAGCCGGATATCCAAGAATGTTGCTGCCCCTCGTGAATCATCAGCACGTGGAACCCCACAGTGAATGCTGTGATGATCAAAGCCAGCACCCCCACGAACCGAAGGAGCAACTTGACGTTGCGCCGACTCGAAGCCGGTTGAAGGAAATGCATTATTTGTGATGTGAAGAATTTCACCAATGGGAGTCTTTCCGATCCCTATCAAACGTGACAATCGTAAAAAATCCTGTGCTGCATTTAAAAACGATAGGCGTCTCGCAATCTGCGGGCATTTCAGAGAGAAAAATCTGCTTCTGCTACTGGCGCCACGACGGCATCCAACGGATGACCTTTTTTGCGAAACTTGAGTGGCGTGATCCCCAAGACTGATTTGAACACGCGGCTGAAGGCCGGGGGCGAACCGAATCCACAACGGCGAGTGATCTCTGTGAGCGGGAGATCTGAGTTCCTCAGGAGAGCCATCGCATTGTTGATCCTATTATTCAAAAGGTAGGCTCCCAGCGGGACCCCTGCTGCCTCCTTGAACAATGTCCGCAAACGAGACTCGGAAATTTTAAAGGATTTGGAAAGGTCACGGACATGCACAGCCGTACCGGAAGTCTGAGCTAGAAATTCATTCACTCTCCAGATCAATGCATTCTCTCCCTCCTTTGACCCCGTGGTCACATGTGCAGGATATCGGGTTTGCTTTAACACCAGTAGAAGCTCCAAAAGAATCGGCTGGAGAATCCCATCACTGAGATCGCCATGGGGCATATTCCAATAGCGCAAAAGTTTACCTAAAATTGTGGAGGCCTCGTCCCCGACATCCACAATCCTATCGCGGAGGGAATTGAACATCTCTGAAGACTCGATTTCAAAAGTACAGAAAAGCCATTGGAGAGAATTTGTCGCTAATCCACTGTAGTGGTGAAACTGATAAGGAAAAATCAACAACGCCTGCCCAGGCTGAAAAGAAAAACTCAAATGGTCGACATGGACATGTCCACTTGTCTGGAGATTGAACACCAAAACAAAACGATGGTGGGAGCGGTCCTGGAGTGCCTCCTGCTGTAGTGTGGATTTCATTTCGCGCAGGAACAGCAGGATATTGCGCGGCTGCAAAAGTGGTTGGTACGCACGACCCCTAAAATAGTCTTTGGGCACATCCAGGCATCCAAGTTCATGGGAAGACAAACTCATCAGAAGAGAATGATCAGTTTTGTTAATTAATTAAACAATATAATATATTCCAAACATATAATTCTTTCCGTTTTTCACCATCTCAACTTCCCGGCACCGCTAAAGCAAATGATAAAAAAGCAATATAAGCTGCTCTTCCATAACTATTTTTCAATGAGAAAATCGCTGAATTAATACACAAAAATGACAAGCGCACACAAGATGCACCCTCCGAGCTTGGTTTAATACTGATAACTCTATGCTGCCCTCCGCCCTTCCTCTCGCACCCATCACTTTTATCATCGCCACAGGAACCATCTCCGCTTCTCCCGGATCAAATAAAATATCATCTGGGATAACAAGCCGGCCAAGGACTGGGAAAAAGAGGCGCTCCCTATCGGAAACGGACGCCTCGACAGCATGATCTTTGGCGGCGTCGATCGCGAGCACATCCAGTTCAACGAGGATTCCCTCTGGATTGGTGACAAGATCGATACCGGCGCCTACCAGGCCTTCGGTGACCTAACCATCCAACTTGCAACATGCCGACAAGACTCACAGCAACTACAGGCGCCAGTTAGACATCGACAGGTCGCTACACACGATCACCTACGAACAAGCCGGCAACCAGTAACGGCGCGAGTATTTTGCCAGTAAGCCCACGGATGTGCTCGTGTATCGTCTCATAGCCGACAAAAAAGGAGCCTACAGCGGCACGATCACCCTCACCGACGCCCACAACTCGGACTCACCATCGGCGGAAAGCCGCACCGGGATCATCAGGAGGTTTATGGTCACGCTCGGGCAATCGATTTGTTCTATGAAATGGTCGGGCGCCCCATCACGAGCGGGGACCTCTTCGCCCTTCACCAGGCGGTCATGCCACTCTCGGCCGTGGATGCCCTTACCCCCATGGGCGACTGGAAAAATGAATTCAACGGAACCACCGGCGCAGTGAACGGCAAGAGCGTTTATATGGAATATGCTGCCTCAGGCGATGTGCCGGGATTGATGGAACGCTGGCTGGCGGATTTCAACAAAACCAAGCGCTTCGAACGCCCGGACCAAGCCGTTGCTGCTTATGTACACGCACATTTGGTGTTCGTTCGCATCCATCCTTTATTCGATGGCTATGGCCGGATGGCGCGTCTGATTGCCAACCTCCCTGTGCTTGGCCGCCGGCTTTTCTCCGATCCTCGTCCCGATGTCGCGCTGGGCCGAATACTTCGACCTCCTCTGGCGCTACCAAAACCCCGTCGGGCGCATTGGACGCGGGAGCCGCTTCCTGCCCCCACACCCTTCCCTTCGCGAATTTAAGTGCCTGCTTTTATCCGAGTGGGAACAAACCACATCCCTTGTCGAAGAAGCCCGGCAACTTGCCATGCAACGCCGCTCCTGAGGGGAGTTTACTCCGCTACAATCCTTTGACTTGGG
>CALAPX010000134.1 GCA_937888355.1 uncultured Spartobacteria bacterium | reverse complement strand
TCGATGCATTATTTCGCGCCTGACAAGAACTATTGGGGTGGCCATGGGATCGTCGGCGGGCAGACACCGCTCGGTCTCGGACTCGCTTACGCCCTTAAATACCAGAATAAAAAAGGGGCTGCCCTATGCTTCATGGGCGATGGCGCGGTGAACCAAGGAGCCTACCACGAATCCCTGAACCTTGCCGCCCTCTGGAAACTTCCTGTCGTCTACATCATTGAGAACAACAAATACTCGATGGGAACCACACTGGAGCGCTCCTCCGCCATGAGAAATTGCCTTGCCGAACGCGCTGATGGCTACGGCATTGTTTGGGATATTGCGAATGGCGAGGATCTCTATGAAGTCCGTGCCAAAACTGACACGGCCATGCGTCGTGCCCACGAGCACTCGCTTCCCACAGTACTTGAGATCGATACCTATCGCTACTACGGCCACTCTGTCGCCGATGCGAACGCCAAGAAATACCGCGCCCCTGAGGAAATCGACCGCTACAAAATCCACCACGATCCGATCCGCCTATGGCGCAAACGCCTCATCGACGAGGGGGTCATCAATGAGGAGAAGATCGAAGCTATCGATGACAAAATCAAGGAGGAGGCGGCATTTGCAGCCCAATTCGCGATCGACAGCCCAGTTCCCGCCCCCGCCTCGATATTCGAGGATGTTTACTGGGAAGTGGACAATCAAACCGACGCCGGCATGACCGGACGTCACTTCTTCGGAGACTAACAGACTCGGGCAACCCGTTCTGTTTCTCGATCCGAACGGCATTTCCAAAACGCCACACCTTTAAAACATGCCACTGACAACCTATCGCAAAGCCATCAACGACGCACTCGCAGAGGAAATCATCCGTGATGAAAACGTCGTCATCATGGGAGAGGAGGTCGCCCAATACAATGGCGCCTACAAGGTCACCGAAGGTCTCTGGAAACGCTTTGGCGACAAACGCGTGGTCGATACGCCGATCAGTGAATCTGGCTTTATCGGCATGGGCATCGGAGCCTCGATGCTGGGCATTCGTCCAGTCATGGAGCTTATGTTCTGGAGCTTCGCCTACGTCGCCTGGGACCAAATCATCAACAATGCAGGCCAGGTCCGCTACATGAGCGGTGGCCTTATCAATTGTCCGATTGTTATCCGAGGTCCCGCCAACGGCGGCACAAATGTGGGCGCCACCCACTCGCATACGCCCGAAAATTTTATCGCAAACACCCCAGGTCTGAAAGTCGTCTGCCCTGCCACCGCTTATGACGCGAAGGGCCTCATGAAGACAGCCATCCGTGACAACGACCCCGTCTGCGTCATGGAAAACACCCTTCTTTATGGCGAGTCATGGGAGGTTCCCGATGAGGAATACCTCATTCCGCTTGGCGTTGCGGACATCAAGCGCTCTGGCACTGACATCTCGCTTATCGCCCATGGGAGGGCTGTCATCACAGCCCTTAAAGCCGCAGAGATTCTCTTTACCGAACATGGCATCAATGCAGAAGTCGTCGATCTCCGCTCGATCAGACCACTGGACGAGGAGGCTATACTTCGCAGCGTTTCGAAGACCCATCGCGCCGTGCTGATCGATGAGAACAAGCCCTTTTGCGGCGTTTCGGCACAGATTGCGGCAACAATCCAGGAGCAAATTTTCGATGAGCTCGATGCCCCTGTGCAACGCGTTTGCTCGCTCGACGCACCCGCCATCTACTCGCCTGAGATCGAAAGAATCCAGCTTCCGACTCCCGACCGAGTCATTGAAAAGGCACTCCTCATCTGCTGACCACTCAACCACGCACCCATTCCAGTATGACTCCAATCACCATGCCCAAACTGAGCGATACCATGCTCGAGGGCACTCTCGTTAAATGGCACAAGAAATCCGGCGACAAGATATCCCTTGGCGATGTCATCGCCGACGTTGAAACCGACAAAGCCACG
This sequence comes from uncultured Spartobacteria bacterium, assembly GCA_937888355.1. Lineage (GTDB taxonomy): Bacteria > Verrucomicrobiota > Verrucomicrobiia > Chthoniobacterales > Terrimicrobiaceae > UBA967. The sequence goes on along the minus strand of CALAPX010000134.1, from coordinate 5,023 downwards.
ATGGAAATGGAAGCCTTCGATGAAGGCACCCTCGGCGAAATTCTTATTAATGAGGGCGGCGTGGTTAAGGTAGGCGAACCGATCGCTATGCTTGACAATGGTGGCAAGACTCCAGCGGCGATAGCCGCCCCCGTAGCCACAAAACCAGAAGCCTCAATTGCTGCCCCCAAGACATCCCTCGCCCCGGCCACACCACGCCCTCGACCCCGGCCGATGGCGGATGGCTCCCGCCTCAAAGCCTCCCCGCTCGCTAAAAAAATTGCAGTTGAAAGGGGGATCGATCTCTCCCGCCTCCAAGGCACCGGCCCTGGCGGACGCATTCTTTCCGCAGACTTGAATAATCCCTCTTCAGCCGGAGCCCCCACTATTAGCGCTCCAGCTGCTGTTAAAATCGACGTCCCCATGTCGGATGCCGACAAAAAAATCCCTCTTTCAAACATGCGCCGCACGATTGCCGAGCGGCTCTTGGCGAGCAAAACCCAAATTCCGCATTTTTATATTACGATGGAGGTTGATGCCGCACCGCTCACCAAACTCCGCAAAGAGGTCAACTCTAATGCCGAAGCCTCTGGTGCCCCCAAGATCACAGTGAACGACTTTATTCTTCTTGCAGCCGCTCGCGCCGCAGCCACCCATCCAAAGGTAAATGCCGCCTTTGCGGGCGATTCGATTGTCGAATATGCCGGCGTTCATCTCTCTGTCGCCATCGCCGTTGAAGATGGTCTCGTGACTCCGGTTGTTCGCAATGCAGACAAGCTGTCAATTCGCGACCTCAGTGCTGCAGTCAAAGACCTCGCCGTTCGGGCCCGCGCGAAAAAACTCAAGCCGGATGAATATGCCGGAGGCACCCTCACCATCTCAAATCTCGGGGCTTATGGAGTCGATAACTTCTATGCCATTATTAATCCTCCACAGTCTCTCATTCTTGCTGTGGGAGCCATCGTCAAGAAGCCCGTTGTCGGCCCGAACGACCAGATTGTTGCCGGGCAACGCATGGCGATCTCACTCAGCGGGGACCACCGAGTGGTCGATGGTGCGCTCGCCGCAGAATACCTTGCCACTGTTCGCAAGGCTTTGGAAGCTCCTGCCACTCTCCTTGTCTAAAGGGCAAATATGCCACAAAAAGCAGTTGCAACCACCACATTCACCCTTTAGAAGAACACCCCTTTTTCACCGACAATTTCTCAACTCATGATCCATAAAGGTAAAATCGTCCAAGTCATCGGCCCAGTCGTCGATGTTGAATTTAATCCCGCTGATGGCGCGTTGCCAAAAATCTACGACGCACTCGAAATCGAGTTCGAGGCAAATGCCGAGCAAACAAAACTCACCCTTGAGGTCCAACAACACCTCGGTGAAAATTGGGTTCGCTCGATCGCCATGAGCTCCACCGAGGGACTCGCTCGCGGAATGGAAGTCTCCGCTCTTGGGGGCCCTATTTCTGTGCCCGTTGGAGAAGGCGTTCTCGGACGTATTTTCAATGTCACGGGTGAACCAACTGATGGGCGCGGTCCAGTTCCACATGAGAAGAAGTACCCTATCCATCGCAAAGCCCCAACTCTTCTAGAGCAAAATACCAAAGCACAGATTCTCGAGACTGGCATCAAAGTCATCGATCTGATCTGCCCATTCACCAAAGGTGGCAAGGTGGGCGCCTTCGGCGGCGCCGGCGTCGGCAAGACTGTCGTCATCATGGAACTCATTAACAACATCGCCAAGGGCCACGGGGGCTACTCCGTCTTCGCTGGTGTTGGAGAGCGCACCCGTGAGGGCAACGATCTCTACGCAGAAATGAGCGAATCCGGCGTGATCGTTCAAGATGACATTGCCAAATCCAAAGTGGCCCTTGTGTATGGCCAAATGAACGAACCTCCCGGCGCCCGTCTCCGTGTTGCCCTTTCCGCTCTCGCGATGGCTGAATACTTCCGCGATGAAAAAAATCAGGACGTTCTCCTTTTCATCGACAACATTTTCCGTTTCTCGCAAGCAGGTGCAGAGGTTTCCGCGCTTCTCGGTCGCACACCGAGTGCCGTGGGTTACCAACCCACACTTGCCGCCGAGATGGGCGATCTTCAGGAACGCATTACCTCGACCAAGAAAGGCTCGATCACATCGTTCCAGGCCGTCTACGTCCCTGCGGACGATCTTACCGACCCCGCTCCAGCGAATACATTTGCCCACCTTGACTCGACCATCGTTCTCGAGCGCTCGATCGCCGAGCTTGGCATCTACCCTGCGGTCGATCCGCTCTCTTCGACTTCTAAGGCGCTCTCGCCAGATATTGTCGGTGAAGAGCACTACCAAGTGGCCAGAGGTGTACAAACAGTTCTCCAGCGGTACAAAGACCTTCAAGACATCATCTCTATTCTGGGCATGGATGAACTCTCTCCGGAAGACAAACTCACTGTCTATCGCGCGCGCAAGATCCAGCGATTCCTCTCCCAACCCTTTCACGTTGCCGAAATCTTCACCGGCTCAAAGGGTCAATACGTTTCCACCGCGGACACAATTCGCGGCTTCAAGGAGATCCTCGAAGGCAAGCATGATGACGTACCGGAGTCGAACTTCTACATGAAGGGCGGCATTGACTCGGTGGTCAAGGAGTCCTAACCGCTCGCTGAAGAGCCGCGAAGACGCCATCCACCATGTTCCAACTCGAAATTGTCACACCAGAAGCCAAAACGTATTCCGATACTGTCGACTCCGTAGTTATTCCCGGAATCGATGGTGAACTCGGCATTCTCTCGCTACACGTGCCACTTCTCACCCAAATTGAACCAGGTGAGTTGCGCATTACAAAAGATGGCAAGGAACTCAACCTTGCTGTTGGCGAGGGGTTCGTCGAAGTCACCGGGGAGCGCGTTGTGGTCCTCACAGACATGGCAGTCCAAGAAAGCGATATCGATGCCGATGCCGCTGAAGAGGCCGTCCGTCGTGCTGAAAATGCCATGGCGGGCGAAAAAATGAGCGACGAGGAATTTGCCACCACTGCGGCTGCCCTCCAACGCTCGCTTGCCCTCGTCCGTGTCAAACGACGCAGACACCATTAAAGGCCCACTCCTTTAGCGCGTTCACGGAACGTATCTCTGAACAAAGCCACGGCCTGTTGTCGTGGCTTTGTTCGTTGTCACATTCCAACATCTAGGCCTGTGCATATTGCCAAGCCACCGATTCCTCAGCAAAACATCAAGGGCATCTAGAAATCCACCCACTCCGCGGGAAAAACAACCGGATCCCTTGCTGGCATCCGGTTCCATTAACCCGCTGCCGTTTCGCTTTGGGCTTTCTTTTTGGAGTGAACGACCACGAAGCCGAGCTTGTCACCGTCTTTTTGAACAGTCACTGAGTCACCAGGCTTAATGTTTCCCTTCAGCACCTCTTCAGCCATCGGGTCTTCGATATACCGCTCAACGGCGCGGCGCATTGGCCGGGCGCCATAGGTAGGGTCATAGCCTTTCTCGATCAGGAATTCCTGGGCCGTTTCGTCGAGCGTCAGGTGAATTTCCTTAGTCTTGATGCGATCCACAACCTTGTTGATTTCAAGATCGACGATCTTGATCAAATCCGGCTTTCCAAGCGTATGGAAGACGATGATGTCATCTAGACGATTCAAGAATTCGGGTTTGAACACACGCTTGGACTCTTCAAGAATCTTATCGCGCATCACATCATAGTTATCAGAACCGGATGACGGCGCACCAAATCCCATGGTCGTCTGTTTTTTGATCAACTCGGCCCCGGCATTCGAGGTCATGATGATGATCGTATTGCGGAAATCGATTTTGCGTCCGAGCGAGTCGGTGATTTTACCCTCCTCGAGGATTTGGAGCAGGAGATGCATCACATCCGGATGCGCCTTCTCAATCTCGTCAAAAAGAACGACAGAATACGGCTTGCGACGAACAGCTTCGCTGAGTTGCCCCCCCTCCTCATACCCGATATAACCGGGAGGTGATCCGATCAGGCGCGAGGCGCTGAACTTCTCCATGTATTCACTCATGTCGATCTGAATGAGAGAGTCCGAGGAGCCAAACATGAATTCTGCCAGTGTGCGGGCGAGGAATGTTTTTCCAACACCTGTCGGGCCGAGAAAAATAAACGATCCGATCGGGCGCCGGGGATCTTTCAAGTCAGCACGGGAACGACGCAACGCCTTACTGATCGCGATCACTGCCTCATTTTGGCCAATGACCTTGTCTTCAAGCTCTCCCTCCATCGCCAGAAGTTTTGCAGTCTCCTGCTGCTCCATGCGTGAAAGAGGAATGCCAGTCCACTTGGAAAGGACCTGCATGATCTCATCCGCTGAAACCACAACCTCCTTCTCATCCTTGTGGGCTCGCCATTCTGAAAGGATTCCCTCCAACTTGTCTTTCGTTTGCTTTTCGCTATCGCGCAGGCCGGCGGCTTTTTCAAAATCCTGGGCTTTGATGGCGGCCTCCTTATCGAGGCGGATCGACTCGATCTCCGCTTCGATATCCTTCACGTTAGGTGGGCGTGTCATCGCGGAGATACGGGCGCGAGACCCCGCCTCGTCGACGAGATCGATCGCCTTATCAGGCAGGAACCTGCCCGTGATGTAGCGATCGGAAAGTTTAGCGGCGGACTCAAGCGCCTCATCGAGGAACTTAGCCTTGTGGTGGGCTTCGTATTTGGGGCGGATACCCTTCAAAATCAGGATCGTCTCGTCCACGCTCGGAGCTTCGACTTTAATCTGCTGAAAGCGGCGCTCGAGGGCGGCGTCCTTCTCGATATATTTGCGATATTCGTTCAGTGTGGTCGCTCCAACGCACTGCAACTCACCGCGACTGAGTGCGGGCTTGATAATATTTGAGGCGTCCATAGCCCCTTCAGCCGAACCGGCTCCAACCAATGTGTGCAACTCGTCAATGAACAGGATGACATTTTTCGATTTGCGGATCTCATCCATCACCGCCTTGATGCGCTCTTCGAATTGACCACGATATTTCGTGCCAGCGACCATCAAGGCGAGATCAAGAGTGATGACGCGCTTTTCGACAAGTAT
>CALAPX010000133.1 GCA_937888355.1 uncultured Spartobacteria bacterium | reverse complement strand
CTTCTTCAATGATGCGATGGATTTCATTTCAGAAACCAAAGATCAGCCATGGTTCATGTATCTCTCGACCTACTCGCCACACGATCCGCTGGCGGCACCCGAGGAGTTTGTGGCGCCTTTCCGCGGGAAGGTCGCCGAGGACCGAGCCCAGTATCTCGGCATGGTCGCGAACCTCGATTACAACATCGGTCGCATCATGGCGTTTCTGAAAGAGAGGGATCTCGATGAAAACACCATCGTCGTGCTGCTCTCCGACAATGGTCAAACGTGGGGGCTTGATGTCTACAACGCCAACATGCGCGGCTGCAAGGTCACGGCATGGGAAGGTGGCACCCGCACCTTTTCCTACTGGCGCTGGACCAACCACTGGCCGCCCCACCAGGTGGATAATCTGACGGCCCATTTGGATGTCTTGCCGACCCTCTGCGCGGTGGCGGGCGCAAAAATCCCTGAATCCCTCCAGCCTGAGATCGAAGGGTTCAACCTGCTGCCCGTTCTCGAATCCAAAGACCCGATCGCGTGGCACGACGACAGGTTCCTTTACCACCATGTCGCCCGCTGGCCCGGAGGGATGGCTGCCGACCACAAGTACGCGATGGCTGGAGCGCGCCAAGGCAACTATCTCCTTGTTCGGAGCAGGCCGTGCGACAATCCGAACTGCGAAGAAGCCAATGGCCAACAATGCGAAACTCTCCGGAGCGTCGAGGAGGGAAACAAGAATGCTCCATACACCGCCGAAAATGCCCAATTCCACTGGGGAGTGACCCCTCGCGACCACTGGGCCCTCTTCGAGGTAAAAAAAGACCCTGGTTGCCTGAACGATCTCTCCACTGCCGAACCCGAACGCGCGGCGGCAATGGCAGCGGCCTATGATGCATGGTGGGACAAAGCCTACCCCGTCATGGTCGAGCGCGGTGGAGACGCCGAAATCGTCTGGACCAAGGTCCAACTCGATTTGATTGCCAAGAAAAAGGCCGCCAAGGCCGCCAAACAGAATAACCCAGACCAGTAACCCCAACCTCCACAAACAACCCATGATCAAACGCACACTCCTCTGCCTCGGCATCGCCCTGGGCATTCACGCTCACGCCGCCCCCGCTCCAAACATCGTCCTCATGCTCGCCGACGACCTCGGTTGGCAGGATGTGAAATGCTACGACATCGACGAGCCGTGTCCGATGGAGACACCGAATATCGATGCACTCGCCAAGCGCGGCATCCTCTTCCGGCATGCCTACTCGCCTGCGCCGAGTTGCACTCCGAGCCGGTGTGCAATCATGAGCGGCAACCACCCCGCCCGCGCCCAGACAACCCATGTTTCCGGCGGGGGTGTGCCAGGGGCAAAAGAAAACCAGCTGTTGATCACGCCGTGGTTCAGTGGGCGCATGCCAGCGAATGAGCAGACAATTGCTAAAACACTTCGGGAAAACGGCTATGTCACTGGACACGCCGGAAAGTGGCACATGGCGCACGGCCATTTTTCTTATCCGGGCCCGTTGGACCAAGGGTTTGATTTCACCACCCATCAGGGGGGTGGTGCCCGCGGAGTGCAGCAGGGGATGAAAAATCGCCTCGAAGGCTTCGCCACAGACAAGGCTGGTGATCCCTACCGCCTCGATGCCGACGGCTTCCCCACCGACTCGGTTACCGAGGGGGCGTTGAAGTTCATGGAGACGAACAAGGACAAGCCGTTCTTCCTCTATTACGCGACCTGGCTCGTTCATGCGCCCATCCAGTCGCGGAGCAAGCCGCTCCTCGATAAATACTGCAAGAAGCTCGGTGTGGACCCGGCCAACCACAAAGAGTGGTCGACCGACGGAGGGCAAAAAAACCCATTCTATGCCGCCATGGTGGAAACGTACGACCACTACGTCGGCCAGCTCGTCGCCTTCCTCGAAAACACCGACGACCCGCGCAATCCGGGTCACAAGCTGATCGACAACACCTACATCTTCCTCTCTTCCGACAACGGCGGAGCGGAAGGGGGACATGGCGAAACCTTCACTGACAATGCGCCGCTCGATAAAGGCAAGACCTCGCCCAAGGAAGGTGGAGTGCGCGTGCCATTCCTCGTTGCCGGCCCCGGCATTCCCGCCGGCAAGGAAAGCGATGTCATGGTCAACGGCCTCGATTTTTATCCCACCTTCCTGTCGCTGGCTGGGGTCACGAAGCCCGAAGGCAAAAACCTCGACGGGGCCAATCTCCAACCGCTCCTCACTGGAGCGCTGGATGACTCCTCACTAGTGCTCGACCAAAACGGCAAGCCGCGCACGGAGATGATCTGGCACTACCCACACGGCAATCACCAAAGCACGATCCGCACGGGGGATTACAAACTCATCCGCTACTACGACACCGTCAGCGGAAAATTTCCGGAGCTGCAACTCTACCACCTCGTCGACACCAAGAGTGGCAAATCGGGCCGCGTGGATATCGAGGAGGCGAAAAACCTTGCTGCGGAAATGCCCGATAAGGCGGCCGAGATGAACAATCGGCTCACTGACATCCTCACCGAAATGAAGGCCAGTTACCCCTACTGGAATCCCAACTGCAAATTCCCGCTGCCGAACCAAAAGAAAGTGCCGGCTGTGACCGGACACTCGGTGGACGGCCATGCGCTCACAGCTACCTACAAGGAGAACGGTGCCCGTGTCGTGCGTGTGGATTTGATCTATGCGGTTCCGGCAGGCGGTAAGAAGGGACAAGAGAGTGCCGAGTGGTTCCGTGCCTTCGGGGAATTCGTAAATGGTCAGATCAAACGAGCCCTCCCGAAGGAGGCAACGCAGTGCTTCATCAATCTCATTGATGAAAATAACTTCATGGTTAGTTACCCAAACCACTCCAAAGGCGGCGCCCCGATAGCCTTGGGCAAAAAGAAGTCCTAACGATACCCGCCCACAATGAAGCTGATATTTTACAGCAGCTGAGATGGCTTGGAAATTGGGCAGAACATTTCAGGCGATGCTCGCGTTGGCGGGCATCGCCGGTTCTGTCATGGCGGCAGATATTCCAGATCATCCGCCAACCTTCGCCACGGGTGTCAAGATCGGGGAGATCACCTCTGAATCAGTCACGATCTGGTCGCGCTTGTGTGGGCCTGAAGGAACTGAAGGCGCTCCAGGCCTTGTCACGATCCGTTGCTGGCCTGCTGGAAACCCTGAGCGTTTGGTGGAGGTGAAGAATGTCCCCGTCGATCCGGAGCGTGATTTCACCTGTCAGGTCGTGCTTTCGGGCTTGTTGCCAGGGACGACGTATGAGGGAAAGATTGCCGCGCACGGCCCCGATGGGGCCCTTGGCGAAACGGTCGCCCTTCATTTCAAAACCGCCCCCGTGGCATCCCAACCCGCCGAGGTGTGTGCGGTGATCGTGACCTGTCAGGGCCACGAGACGGTGGATGATCCGCAGAAGGGGCATTGGGTGTATTCGCACATGCCAAGCCACAATCCGGATTTCTTCATCCATACCGGTGATGTCGTCTATTACGACAAAGGAAAAGCCATGCCGGTCTCTACGAACGTGCCGGCGGCGCGGCAGCGCTGGAACAAAATGTTTGCCTACCCATGGAACCGTGATTTTCACCGGAGTGTCGGATCGTTTTTTATGAAAGACGATCACGACACCCTCAAAAACGACTGCTGGCCAGGGCAGAGCTATGGCGAGCTGACATGGGAGGATGGATTAAAATTGTTTCGCGAGCAGACCCCGCAAGGCCCGCTTCCCTACCGACGGATTCGCTGGGGAAAGGATCTGGAATGCTGGTTGCTCGAGGGGCGCGACTACCGCAGCCCGAATAATTCCCCGGATGGGCCGGATAAAACCCTCTTGGGAAAAGCGCAGAAGGCTTGGCTTAAAGAAACGCTGCAACGCTCGGATGCCAGCTTCAAGTTGGTGGTGTCTCCAGCGCCCGTCGTGGGGCCTGGCAAAGCGGGCAAGGGAGACAATCTTGCGAACAAGGCGTTCGCACATGAAGGCGACGAATTGCGCGAGTTTTTGTCGAGTATTCCCAATACCTACGTCGTGTGTGGAGACAGGCACTGGCAGTATGCTTCCAAAGATCCAACGACCGGGTTGGTGGAGATCTGTTGCGGGCCGATCAACAATGCGCATGCCCAAGTCGGGAGCAACGCGAAGGAAAACCAAGCGATGCATCTCTATTATGGCGGAGGCAAGGGAGGGTATCTCAGAGTGGTGGTGCACCGCGTCGATGGCATCCCTCGGATTGGCTTCCTATGGCACGGCGACAGGACATCCGGGGGTGCGATCAATCATGAATTGTGGTATTCAAAAACCGATCTTTGAAAATGTTCTCCCAGTCCCATCTCTCCATTGAAAAGAAACCTGCCGGATGCCGGCATAGGGTTCTGCAATCGCCCCTTCGCTTGGTTTGTTTTTTGATCTCGGCGATCTTGAGCTTACCGGCGCAGGGGGCGGATCGTTTGACCAATATCCTGTTCATTCTGGCCGATGACCTTGGGTATGGGGATGTCGGGTGTTACAATCCCGATTCCAAAATCCCAACGCCGAACCTGGACCGGTTGGCGGCGGAGGGGATGCGATTCACGGATGCCCACAGTCCGTCCACTGTCTGCACGCCCTCGCGTTACAGCGTGCTCACCGGTCGGATGGCCTTTCGCACGGGAATGAAGGGCGTTTTTACGGGAGTGGATGGGCCATGTCTCATTGAGGAAGGGCGCCTGACCCTCCCACAGATGCTCCGCAACAAAGGCTATGCCACGGCATGCGTTGGCAAGTGGCATCTCGGAATGACCTTCCTCGACAAGGAGGGTCATCCGGTCAAGAAGGGCGCTGTCGAAGGAGTGCGCCAAGTTGACTTCACCCGCTCCATGCCCGATGCGCCGGTGCACCGTGGTTTCGACAGCTTTTTTGGCACTGTTTCGTGCCCTACCACGGATTGGCTCTATGCCTATATCGAGGACGACAGTGTTCCGGTTCCACCGAAGGAGTTGATCGACCAAAAAAAGTTCCCATCGCATGCCTACAGCCGCGGTTTCAGAGCCGGCCTTATCGCCGACAACTTCGATCCCGAAGAGGTTGATCTGGTGTTTTTGGAGAAAAGCAAATCCTTCCTCAAAGAGCACGTGGCCAATTCCCCCGAGAAGCCATTCTTCCTCTATCACTCCATGCAAGCGGTGCACCTGCCTTCGCTTCCAGCCAAGGAATTCCAAGGAAAAACAGGAATGGGGCCGCATGCGGACTTTATCGTTGAGTTGGACCATGTCGTCGGAGAGTTGATGAACACGTTGGACCGCCTCGGCGTGGCGGATGACACTATCGTCATGTTTGCCAG
>CALAPX010000132.1 GCA_937888355.1 uncultured Spartobacteria bacterium | reverse complement strand
TTTCATCGGTCATGGCGTAATCATAGACGGCCACGTTCTTCATCTGTCCCTTGAACCAGGAAGGCTTCGGAAAATTGCCATTGGTAAAGCCGATCTTGAAGCGATCGAGGTCTTTCAGAGCGGGGTCCATCAGGCAGTTGTGGCTGGAGTGCAGCTTGCCGTCGAGATAGAGGTGAATCCCGTTATCCACTTGGGTCATCGCTACGTGATGCCATTGGCCATCACTGATTCCTCCGGAACTTTTCCAGGCACCCTGCCAGCCAATATCGAGCGTCAGGTGTCCGTTCTTGATAAAGAGCGATATGCCGCCGCGGATCCATTTTTCTCCCGAACCGGTCAGCGCCATGATGGTGCCGTCGGACTTGGTTTTCACCCAGGCGGACCAGGTCATGCTTTTGGCGGCTTTGAGCTTGGTCAGATCCTTGAGCTCGATCACCGTGCTACCGTCGAAAGTCTTTTCTTCGCTTACAGCAATGACGGGAGCTCTTTCTGATCTGGGTGCCTTTGCCTTGACAACCGGTTTCTTTGACGCCCTCTGACGAGCCTGGGCGGCAAGACGAGCAGGCAATACATATGCGTCAGATGGGCGAGCCCCACTGATCGAAATCTCCACGGGCTCAGTGACCTCCATCTCGATCCAGACGACCATACAGTGGTTGCCGTCGGTATCGAGCACCGTTCCCTGGCGAACATCCTTTGGTTTCTTGCCGCCAACCAGCACCTCGGCCTGCCCCCGATGTCCCCAATTTCGAACAACGAAACAGGGATTCACCACTGGACGTTCTGCAGCGCCCTCTAAATCAAAGGCGAGGTCCGATTGGTCGGCCATAAGCTGGTAGGCCCGTTCGTTTTGAACATATCCCTGCAATGCGCATCCTTGCGGGTTGATCATTTCCGCCGGACGGTCCCAGGACAGAGCCAGCGGCACAAGAGAAGGCGCTGGCTGATCGGTCAGCCCTATCATCAGACAGCCCTTCGTCGGATGCCCCCACACCAGCGAGGAACTGGTCATCCTGTCGACGCGCTCTGCGCTGCGCCCGTCAGAGACGGCCTGGCTGACCGGATAATGGTTCCACCAAGGAAAGGCGGAAAACTTCGGGCGAACTTCCACGCTGAAGGTCCTTACGCCCGACCCTCCAGCGTAGATGTAGAATGGGCGGTATTGCGCCTTGAAATTAACCATGCTGACGAACGTTTCGTCCTGGAGCCTCAAGCTGCCGGGGATTCGTGGGTAAATGTTAGACTCTCCCCATTTGTATGTCTGTTCCTCTCCCGCCGCATTCACCAACGTGTAGGCCGCCAGGTTGACATTGTCTTCGGGTTTATTACCCGGGGCGTTGTAGAATATAGTCTCCTGCCAACCTCCAACTCCCCGCGCAACATGGCGGATCACCACGCCGTCCGGGTAGATCGTGTAGTATTCGTCTGCCCAGGCGCCCCAGCCGTCATCGTCATGGGTCAAGGTATAACGCACATCGATTTCGGCGTAGCGCCAGTGGATGACAGTACGGGCGGGGGTGCTCTCAATGATCCGGACATGTGAATGACGCGCCTGGGCATCAGACATATGTTCGGCACAGCCGACCGATTCGGGATGATCGTCCGGGACTCCTACGGCCCTCTCGCCCCAGGTCTCATTACACTCAGCGCTCTGGTCACCCGACCACTTTCCGTTCTCGGTCACCAGGGCCGGCGCATAGCGCAGACCTTTCCAGAAAACCACTTTGGTTGGGCTCTTGTCGAATTTCACCTCGATGTCCGGGTGGTCGCTGACTCGCCACATGTTGTCGAAGCCTGCATGAAAAGAAAGATTGGTGTATTCCGCCCCAAACGACTTAGCTGGTTTACCTGCCGGGTTCGCCGGCAAGTCGCGTGGTTCCAGGTCGACCTCGGCGACCACAGGTTTGAAGGCGGCAAACGAGTTTTGAATATCCTCCGTACTCAACGCTTTCCCGTACACCCGCACCTCATCGATCAAGCCGTCGATACCAAAGATGGAGGGATACGTTGCCCAGGTTCTGGTTGGACTGGTGGGCACCAGCTTGTCGCTGTTCAGGCCAATCACCAGGTCCCGGTCTTCAGGCAGCGCGATCGTGCCGGATACAGCCTTGGAGGCCACTTGCTCGCCATTCAGATACAGACGCATGTGCTTGCCATCGTAACTGGCGGCCACGTGGGTCCAGCGGAACAGCTCGATATCCGTTTCAAACAGCCCCGTTGAAGCCTGGATCTTCTGCCACTGTCCTCCGATGTTGGCCATGAACCCGAGGTGTCCGTAGCTGTCCACGCCAAGGTAGTAGCCGCGGTCTTCCCAAGTGGACTGGTGCACAATTGGCGCCCAGTTGAAAGGATATGCACCCAAAGCCACCCAGGCCTCCACCGTGATCTGGTCCTCAACCGCCGGAGCCTGTTCTTTAGGCAGCGTGACACCGGTGTAGTATCCGTCAAAGAGCAGACTCGATCCGGACACCCCTTTTCTCCAAACGGTTTGGTGGCCACCTACTCGGCAATCGGCAAAACCAGAAACCGATTCGGTGGTACGGTTGTCGTTCGGTCGAAGCCCTTCATCGAATCGAAACGCTGCAACAGGTGTCCCGATCATGCTTTTGCAGACTCTTGCCCCCTGAATGGCCCGTCCCTTTGCATCGGTCTTGGCGGGAGGAGTATACTGAACATTTTCGATCCCTGACGCGGTCAGCTGAAAAGTCTGAACATGCCGGTTGGCCGTGTCATCCCAATCTTCTCGCCTAGAGGTCCCCTTCCTGACGATGCGCTCAACATGCCCCTTCGGCTCGATCGTGTAATATTCATCCACCACGCCATCCCACTCCACGTTACTGAAGTCGGCCATGTAGCGCCAATGCACAACAACCTTTTCGGGTGTGTTTTTGATCAGACGCACATAGGAGTATTTATTGATCCTGTCGGGGCGCTTGGGCGTGCCATTCCCTTTGCGTGGCACAAGCTCCTCTACATAAGTCCTCTTGTTTCCGACCAGCAGACAAGGAAGAAAACTGGCGTCGCGGCTGAAGACGAACTGCCTGTCGGATCCCAACCGCACTACAACATCCGCATGTTCCCCAACCCGATGGCGGGGGTCGTCATTCTCGATGGGTAAACGCGTGTAGTACGCGCCAAACTCCGCCGCAGATAAATGCGTGGCAATCAGCATGAGACATGCTCCATAGATGATTTGATTGATTGGTCTTCTTTTCATATCTAGCCCTGATCTATTAGTGTTTTACAAGTGTCGCTGGCGTAATCTTGATTTCTATCGGCTCATCAGACTCAATCCCCAGCCAGATGATCGAACGACCAGTAAGCCAGTTTACCCGGCAGCGATTCCGCCTGGCCGCTGACGGCCGAGCTTAATACGATGAGTGCGATAATCAGTTTGCGTATCATTTGTTTATCCTTTCGATAGTTGTGCGTTCAATCTCAATTGATATCTATTCGTTTTCTTAAGCTGCTTCCACGGTTTGGCTTATGCGGGAAGTTTCCAGGGATCCCGGTATTTCCAGTCGCAGAGCCCGGAGCGCAGGAGTTTGATGACGGAGATGTTTTCATAAAGTTGTGGTTGGTTCGGCAGCTTCGATTGTGAACGAGGTTTTCTTGTCGCCTGAGAGTTTCACCCAAACGACGAGGTCGGTGCCTTCGACGGTTTTGTTGTGGCCAACGCGGAATTCCTTGCCGCGCGGGATCGCTTTTCCGTCGATCGAGAGTTTCGCCGGGCTTTTGCCCCAGTTTTTTACCACAAAAGCGGGGTTTTGAATCGGCGACTCGTGGCTGGCTTCGAGGGTGAACTCGAGCGAGTCGGCCTTCGCATCGGTGCGGTTGAACACATAGGCGCGCTGGCTTTTGTCATCGCCTTGGCTTTCAAATCCGGAACCCGAGAGTGCAACGGTCGGCGCGGCGTTCCACGACTTCGCGAGCGGCACGAGGCTTTCGATCGGTTGGTTGGTCATGCCGTAGAGGTAGACCGACTCGCTGCCATCCGGAGTGGGGCGGATCACTCCACGCGAGTTGCAGAGGGAGAAATGCGAGGGCTTGTCGGAGACGAGCGCCTTGCGCCCGTCGTTGGGTAACTGGGCCACGGGCCAGTGGTTCCAGCAGGGAAACTTCGAGTAGTCGGTGCTGGGCGGAATGCCGAAGCCTTGGAGGAGGACGCCGGGCTCGTAGACGATATATGGCTTCCATTCCGAGCGGAAGTTCACGAGCTGGATATTTGGATCGGCGGGAATGCGAAAATTTCTTTCCGGGCTTCTGGGATCCTTCCACTTCAAGGGCGGGCCGTCCTCCCAGGAGTAGGTGTGGGCTTCGCCCTTCTCGTTGGCGAGGGAGAGGGCCTTGAGATCCACGGTGTCCTCCGGGCGGTCGCCGGGTTGGTTGTAGAGCAGGGTTTCCTGCCATTGGCCGCCGCCGCGGTGGTTTGTGGCAACCACATGCCGAACCGCCACGCCGTCGGGGTAGATGGTGAAATACTCGTCGGACCAAAGCCCCCAGCCGGTCATGGGATCGGGGTTGAGGAATTTCCCATCGATGCCGACCGAGGCGTATCGGGCGTGGATGACCACACGGGCATCGTTGCTCTCCAGAATCTTCGCCGTGGAGAATTCGCATTTCTTGTCAGCCATGTGCTCGTAGCAACCGGTCTCGGCGCTGTTGACCTCGAGGCTTTGGTCGCCCGCCCAGAGGCCGTTCTCGCTCACATAGCAAGCGCCGTAGTTCGTCCCGCGCCAGAAGACGATGCGGCTCGGGGACTCGTCGAAACGCACGAGGATGTCAGGATACTCGCCCACGCGCCAATGCCGCTCCCACTCGGGCGCGTAGTTGAGCCGGGTATAAACCGCGCCGAACTCGCCGGGGCCCTCCGGCCCGGACGGCATGCGGCGGAATTGCAGGGGCTGCGCGACTTTCGGCTGAACTGCCGCATAGGCCTGAGCGACTTCTTCGGCGGTTAGCGCCTTGTTGTGGATTTTTACTTCGTCCAGAAGACCATCGATCAGCATGGGCGACTTGAATGACGCGCTGTAGGATCTCTCCGTGCGATACGGAAAGGTCCTCGTATGGCTCAACCCCACCAACAAATCCACCCCCTGAGAGGGAGTGATCGGGCCGGTGGTTTTGATTGCCCCTTCGAGTTTTCCATTGATGAATACCTTGAGGCCGGTTGCTGGATCGTAGCTGCCGGCGACATGGGACCACTTGAGGAGGGGGAGTTGGGATTTGGAATTGCACTCGACCCACTTTCCATCCTTGGCCACATGCAGGCCCAAGCGTCCCTCGCCACTAATGCCAAAAAACCAGCCTTCTTTGTGGTCGCGTTCCTGGTTTGCGATCGCCGCCCAGTTCCATGGGTATTCCTGCAAGGCGACCCAGCCCTCGAAGGAAAACGCCTCGCCCAATTTCGGAGCCTTGTCGGCCTTGCGGATGAGGTGCGTGGCGAGGCCATCGAGCTTCAGGGCATTTCCCGAAACTCCCTCTGCCAATGTCGGAAAGCCCGTGGCTTCGTCATGGATTTTTGCCGCCGGTTCATGGATTGACTTGGAGTAGGGTCCGGCGCCGTTGATTGTATCGAACGACCACCAGGCGGCGTGTTGATCCGCATGGAGAAACGAAGTGCTGGCAAGCGCGCAGAACGCCAGTAGGTGGGTGGTTTTCATAGATTGGTTGTTGGTTGGGCCCCTTCGATGGAGATGTCCACGGGTGCGGTGGCTTTCATCTCGAGCCAGATGACGAGTTTGCGGCGGCCTTCGGTGTCGAGGACGGTTCCCTGCCGAAGATCGCGCACTTCGGCGCCTTTGACGGAAACCGTCGCGTCTCCGGTGTGGCCCCAGTTTTTCACGGTGAGGCAGAGGTTGGCAACGGGGTGCTTGGCCGAGGCGTCGATGGTGACGGCCATGGTGTCCTTCTCGGCGATCAGCGGATATTCGCGGCTGGCTTGGTCGTATGGCAGGGCCTTGCACCCACTCCGTGCAGTGATCGGCGGAGCTTGGAGCCACGACTTCGCGAGCGGCACCAACTCGGCGGGTTTGAGCTTCGTCATGCCTTCCATAAGAAGCCGCTCCTGATACGGGCGATCACCATCTTGCTGCTTGTGGTTTGGCAGAAAGACATGCGTGAGTGAACAATGCGAGGTGCGGTCGGGGTGCTTGGCATTTCGTCCATCGGCGGGAAGTTGGGCCACGGGCCAGTGGTTCCACCACGGGAAGACCGAGGTTTCGGTGACCTCGCCGGAATAGACATTGCCGTTGGTGAAATCCCCGATCGTGAACGGGCTGTAGTCGCCTTTGA
>CALAPX010000131.1 GCA_937888355.1 uncultured Spartobacteria bacterium | reverse complement strand
TAAACGCAATGTTGAATCGAGTAAGGTCGATCTCAATGCACTTGATCCCTACATGGCCGAACAAATCAACTCGGATGTGGCCATAGACAAAGCCATCGAACCGATTCGCACCTTCATGCTTCGGCAAACAAGACCCAGCGAGGTGGATTTCTTTCTCGATCTTGCAGGAATGGGACGCACGGAGGTAACCGATCTCCCAATGCGAGTCGTTCTCCCGGCTTTTGTCGTCAGTGAGCTCCGTACCGCCTTCCAAATGGGATTCCTTATTTTTATTCCATTTCTCGTCATTGACTTCTTGGTAGCATCGACTCTTATGTCTATGGGCATGATGATGATGCCCCCGACTATGGTTGCGCTTCCTCTGAAGCTTCTTCTGTTTGTTCTAGTAGATGGATGGCAACTCGTTGTGCGTTCCCTTGTCCAAAGTTTTGCCGGATGAACCAAGAAACCGCTATCGAAATGCTCCGGTCTCTGATCACCGTTGCCCTCCTAGTAAACACTCCAATCATTGGGGCAGCAATTATTGTTGGTGTTATTGTAAGCCTTTTCCAGGCAATTACCAGCATTCAAGAACCGACTCTCAGCTTTGCTCCAAAGCTTTTCGCCGTCGGCGCAGTTATCATCGTTGCCGCCCCTTGGATGGTCCGGCAACTCATGCAGTTTACCGAGTTTTTCATTAATAAAATTCCGGAGATGGTGAGATGATGGAGATCCGCATTGAGCAGATCTACCCAGGTCTCCTCATTTTCCTGCGAGCATCTGGTCTCATGATCGTCATGCCTGTATTCTCAGGTTCCATGATTCCAGCCCCGGCTCGTATCGGTATGGCGGCATTGTTTGCCTACCTGCTTGCCCCGATTTTCGGGGATTTCGGCGGAATCCCCCTGCATTGGTTCGGCGTTGTCCTTGAATCCATCCACGAAGTGCTCACAGGGTTACTGCTCGGGTTTGCGGTGCGATTCCTGCTGTACGGATTAGAAATGGCTGGAGAAATCATCGCCGTTCAGATCGGCCTTTCCCTGAGTTCAAATATTGACCCCGTCACGCGCAACAGCGCAACGCCGCCAAATATCATGCTCCAATCATTCGGCACCGTCCTATTTTTGGTAACTGGAGCCTACCAGTTCTGCCTTATTGCCTTTGCCCGCAGTTTTGAACTCTTTCCTCCCTCAGCGGTCTTCAACCCCCAGTCCATCAACACGGTGATCGCCTCCAGCTCAAAAGTCCTCCTCATCGCGGTTCAAATTTCCGCTCCTCTTCTTGCCATCAGTTTCCTCGTCAACATGTGCTTCTCCGTTTTGGGAAGGGCCGCGCCCAGCCTGAACGTCTTTTTACTTAGTTTTCCTGTCCAAATCCTCGCAGGACTCACGGTACTCTCTATGACGCTTGGCTTGATCGTCCAGTACATCCTCCGCGACATGGCTCTTATCCCGGAGACCATGCTTCAGTTCCTTCGCTGACCTCCCATGGCTGAACACAACGACACAGCAACAGAGAAGCCGACAGATAAAAAAATCTCTGACGCTCACAAAAAGGGCCAGTTCGCTCAAGCTCCAGAGATTCAGGTGGTTTTTGGCCTCATTGCGAGCTACTTCGTCATCCTTTTCACCCTGGGTAACCAAGCAAACTATGTGACCGAGTTCACTGTGGGTCTTCTTGGAAACTTGGAGAAATTCACAGTCGTCAGCGATGCCGTTCCCCACTGGATAGGACTCGGATTCCTCATGCTCTTCGGACTCCTCCTCCCGATCATCGGAGCTAATGTCGTGGCATGCATCCTCGCTGGAGGTCTTCAATCTGGCTTCAAAACCACCCCTGAGGTGATCGGAATAAAATTTGATAAACTGAACCCAATCTCGGGTTTTAAGCGTGTTTTCAGCAAACAGGGCATTGTCAAAATGTTCATCGACCTAGGCAAGGTCCTCATCGTCGCAGGTCTCATTTATAGTGGCATTCAGGAGATCCTCTCCGATCCTATCTTTTTTACCCCAGTGCCCCTCTTCCGTCTCGGTGAGTTCATCCACAGCTCCTCCCTCTTGCTCTTTTTCCGACTCGCCATAGCCATGGGCGGCCTTGCCCTGATCCACTACCTTTTTCAGCTCAAAAAATCTGAAAAAGATCTCATGATGACGAAGGAGGAGATAAAGGATGAGAACCGCC
>CALAPX010000130.1 GCA_937888355.1 uncultured Spartobacteria bacterium | reverse complement strand
TGACATATCCGTTGTCTTTCTTATGCGATGTCCGTCTCGCTGGCGGGCCGTTTTGTTTCACTGTTCGACCTCAGTGTTTGGAGATTTTCTCCTTGTTGTAATTAATCGTCCGCCCCAAAAAAACCTTTAGCGATTTTTACGTTTACCCCCCTTTTTTTTGTAGGCGCCCAAGTCGAAACAAAAAAAGACCGGTCACGCACAACGCGATGACCGGTCTGGTTAAGCGACAACCAACCAACTCCAATCAATCCTTGTATTTGATACCGCAACCATAGGCGCTTGTCGTCGGAATGGTGACGGGATTCCCAGTCAAAACCTCGTTAGCAGCTGCCATAACGTAGTTTTTAGCGCCGTCAATATCCTTGGAGTTCGTGGAGCTTTTGTCATCAATAGCCCCATGGTAAACAAGGACACCATTGGCATCGATGACATACATCTCTGGCGTACGCTTGGCTCCATAGAGCTTGCCAACGGTCCCCTCCTCATCAAGAAGGTAAGCGGTGGCAGCGGCACCATTATCCGCGCAAGATTTCGCTGCAGCAGCAGCGGACATGTGACCAGGTTTGCCGGGAGCCGATGAACAAATCGACAACCATACGACCCCTTTGTCGGTGGCCTCTTTTTGCAATTTTTGCATGTTTCCAGAATCATAATGTTTGGCAACGAAAGGGCATCCGTGATTTATCCACTCAAGGACAACCACCTTCCCTTTTTGAGCCTCCAGCGACACAGTGTTGCCATTGCAAGCGGCAAGAGTGAAATCCGGAGCTGGTTTTCCAATTGTTACATCCGCATGCGCCGAGGCCACAACCGCAAGAAAGGCGATCAGTAAGTGTTTCATAGAAAGCTAGAATAAACCTTACCCTCTCACCTGCAAGCAAGGGATATCCCTAGAAGAAAAGGCGGCCGCCCACGTGTGGACGACCGCCTTTGAAGGAACAAACTTCTTGCTTAGTGTAGAAAAAATCAGGCTGGTTGAGCCCCAGCGGCCTGATCACGATCTTTCATCGCCGCCTTACGGCTAAGTTTCACACGGCCTTTGTCATCGACTCCGATGCATTTGACCCAGAGCGAATCTCCCATTTTGACAACATCCTCGACTTTGTTCACGCGGACATCTGCCAATTCAGAAATATGGCACAAGCCATCCTTGCCTGGCAAAACCTCAACGAAGGCGCCGAACTCCTTGATCGAGACGACAGTGCCTTGGTAAAGCTCACCCACATTGATTTCTTTAGTCATCCCTTGGATGATTTCCTTGGCACGTTGGAGGCTTTCTCCATTGCTGGAGTAGATATGTACTGACCCATCGTCCTCGATATTGATCTCGGCACCAGTTTCGGCAACGATTCCT
This sequence comes from uncultured Spartobacteria bacterium, assembly GCA_937888355.1. Lineage (GTDB taxonomy): Bacteria > Verrucomicrobiota > Verrucomicrobiia > Chthoniobacterales > Terrimicrobiaceae > UBA967. The sequence continues at coordinate 6,248 of CALAPX010000130.1, read as the reverse complement.
TTGATCGTTTTGCCGCCTGGGCCAATGATCAAGCCAATCTTGTCAGGATTGATGCGGATAGTCTCGATACGCGGGGCATAGGGGCTCATTTCGGTTCTAGGCGAGGCAAGCACGCTACCCATTACTTCGAGCACCTTGCTACGGGCCTCCTTGGCCTCAGCAATGGCTTCACGCATGATTTCATGGCTTATGCCAGGAAGCTTGAGGTCAAGCTGGAATCCAGTAACGCCTTGATCAGTACCACAGAGCTTGAAATCCATGTCGCCGAAGTGGTCTTCACTCCCGATAATATCAGTGAGGGTCGTGTAGCGTTTGAGCGTGTCACCGTCGTATTCAGTAACGAGTCCCACAGAAATGCCACCGACAGGCCGGATCAACGGCACACCAGCATCCATTAGGGCGAGAACACCCGCACAAACACTTGCCATAGAGGTGGACCCATTTGATTCCATAACCTCACTGACCACGCGCAGGGCATATGGAAAATCCTTCGAGGATGGAATCACTGGCTCGATGGAGCGCTCAGCCAGTGCACCATGGCCGATCTCGCGGCGGTTCTGACCTCCGAATCGTCCGGTCTCGCCAACGCTGAAGGGCGGAAAATTGTAATGAAGCATAAAGCGCTTCGTATCCACACCGCCACCATACGAATCGATCATCTGGGCCTCCTCAGCAGGAGCGAGTGTGGCCACGCCGAGAGCCTGTGTTTCACCGCGTGCGAAAAGCGCCGAACCATGAGTACGAGGCAGGAGCCCCACTTCTCCGGAAAGCTGGCGAATATCATGCAAGCCACGTCCATCACAGCGCTGCCGACGGTCAAGAATGCTGATCCGGAAGGCTTTTTTCTGAAGGTAATCGAAGGCTTGGGATATCTCGAATTTGGAAGCTGCAGGGAATTTCTCCACAACGGCTTTCTCAACCTCCTCGCGGAGGGCCCCAACCGCCTTGCTGCGGGCCACTTTGCCGTGGGTGTAGAGTGCCGCTTCGATGCGATCTCCTGCAACGAGGTAGGCAATCTCCAAGATTTGTGAAGGCACTTCAAATAGTGGAACCACACGCTTGGGTTTCCCAACCTTTGCAGCCAATTCGCGCTGACCGGCAACAATGACTTTAACCGCATCTCGTGCGAAATCCAATGCAGCAGCAAAATCAGCCTCAGGCAACTCGTTGGCGGCACCTTCAATCATGATGACCTTTTCACCGTCGCCGACATAGACGAGGTCGAGATCACTTTCAGCACGCTGATCGTGGGTGGGATTTGCCACAAATGCCCCATTCACACGCGCCACGCGGACGGCACCAACAGGCCCCGCGAACGGAATGTCGGAGACGCAGAGAGCCGCAGACGCTCCATTAATTGATAGAATATCAGGATCATTCTGACCATCAGCACTTAGAAGAAGCGTGATGATTTGAGTGTCGTAAAGGTAGCCCTTCGGAAAAAGGGGACGCAGGGGTCGGTCGGTCATGCGTGCCGTCAGGATTTCCTTCTCGGACGGACGGCCTTCCCGCTTGAAGTAGCCGCCGGGGAATTTGCCAACGGCGGATGCCTTTTCTTTGTATTCGACAGTGAGAGGGAAAAAGTCTTGGCCCTCTTTAATTGTTGTGGCCGAAACAGCGGTAACGATAACAATAGTTTCGCCGCAACGGACAGTGACCGCTCCATCGGCAAGTTTTGCAAGCTTGCCTGATTCAAAGGTCATGGGAGTGTTTCCAGCGGAAACAGTGATGCTATGGGACATAAATAAATACGAGTAATCGTTCCGTCCGATCGGACGGAACTGGGTTATTTAGAAAAAGCCCCGCGGAATTGCGGGGCTTTCAGGGGGTATATGCTATTTGCGGAGCTCGAGTTTTTCGAGAACCACGCTGTAACGGGCGTTTGCCGTGCGCTTGAGGTAGTCGAGAAGACTCCGGCGCTGAGCCACGAGCTTGAGAAGTCCACGGCGTGATGCGTGGTCTTTGCGATTTGTTTGAAGGTGCTCGGTGAGATCGAGAATGCGCTTGGTAAGAAGAGCGATTTGCACGTCCGCGCTACCTGTATCTTTGGTGTGGAGCCTGAGGGCTTCCACTTCTTTTGCTTCTGCTTTTGCCATTTTTATTTTCTTTCGATTTGAGGGCGCGGAACTTGGCATGTCCCCCCTCACTTATGCAAGGGAAAAGCGGAGATTATTTTTTAACTGGATAGGCGGAACAAGGAGCAAGCCATTTTGTCTTCACGGCCCGAAGGATGGGATTTTCAAGCAAATGCCACGACAGCACCGAGAGCGGGACCGTAACCGCCAGCATACACGCCGCTACCGCCAGCGGACGCGTATCACGGTCAATGCCTTGATGCGACAACCATGCCTCCAGAAAATGAAATACGATCAGGTGATAAATAAAAATGCCGTAGCTAATCCTCCCCAAAAACCGGAGCGGTTGAAAATTTAGCACCACCCCGAAGGGGCCTTGGATACCTGCCACGCTGATCCATATGAGAAATACCGCTACCGCCGACTCAATCACATCCGGCATGGCCGCTACCCAAGAAGCGAATGGATAAAAGCGAATTCCACGATTTAAAAACCACAGCCCCGCAACACTTGTTAACCCAAGAAGAAAAGACACTGCTCCCAGAGGCGGAGCAGGCAATCCATGCTTTTTTTTAACCCAAGCCAAAAGCCCGCCCATCGCAAATGCATCCAGCCATCCAGGCAACATGAGCCAGCACCAGAAATTAGGGATCTCAGCTTTGAAACACCACACACGGAACGCGTAACCAAGCCCCATTAACCCCACCGCCACCCAAGGAAACCACCGAAATGGCACAACTAGCAGTACAAACGGCCATATCATGTAGAATTGCTCCTGAACGGCCAAGGACCAAAAATGCCCCGTCGATGCTGGAAACCATCCGAGCATGGCAAAGTTGACATTTGAGAGAAATCCGAGATGCCAATACAGGGAACTCCGCACATCCTCCATGCCCACCATGACACCAAAGAACAAGGCTGCGAGATAAGCGGGCAGCACACGGGCAAAACGGCGCAGGTGAAATTCTTTAAGTTGGCGCAAATACGATGTCTTCTTGATCGCTACCGAATCACCAATCCTCCAAAGCGATTGCGTAATCAGATAAGCGCTCAAGACAAAGAACAGCCTCACCCCGAACGGTCCCCAATCTAAAAAGTGGGGAGGATGGAACTGCGCGTGGTGCAATACAACGGCCAAAATCGCAAGCCCTCTCAACCCGTCCAATTGCGGGGTGCGCATGTCCGCATTTGTCGATTCAAATCGATCCCAACCCATCCGTTGCCACAGGGAGCTCATAGTTTGCCTTGTGAAAGCTCCGCTATATGGCAGGACTCGAATCGAGGAGCAACAAGATCCTCATGAGGCGGCTCGTTGCTCAATAAAACGAAAAGCCACGGCTGCATCTTGAAATCCAGCGGGAATCAGGAATTGAGGTGTCCAGTGCTGAAAAAACTCTCGCAGCGTCCCTTGATCAAGCGTCTGCCAACCCAACTCGCCACCCCATTTCTCCAAATCAGAAAAATTCACATCGGCAGTGAGATCACGCGTTCCCGGAGAATCGAGGATCTCCATGCCTGTGAGTACTTGGTGGGCAAGATAAGCTCGGAGCGTTCCAGTTGGCCTGCGGTGGTAGAGCCGCGGAATGGTGTCTCCGTAGTCAATCGTGAGCATTTCGCCAGACCTCCACTCCGGCGCAAATGCGTCAAGCCACTGTTTGTAGCTCTCATGCACTTCAACGCGGGATCCGGACCGAAATTCATATTCGAACACCGTCGAGTCGGGCAGGATGCATGATTGCAAGCATTCCTGAGAAACGCCTTTGTTTGCGGATACATAGACTTCCATCCACCCGCTGGCAGATTTTTCAAATACCCTGCAGGGAAATGCATCAGGCAACTCGTTTGAAAAGATCGACGCCTGCCCGTTTAACTTCTGCAACGCCTGCTCTGGGCTCTCATGCCATTCTACCCCATAGCCCTTGAGAACCTTATTTTGGGCTTCGCGCAGCGGGGCGGACACTTCCACGATATGGTAGCGGACATTCCACCACCGCCTCCATCCGAGATTGCTTAGGACAGCTCGCGCCAGCGAACCATCACCAGCCCCGACCTCAATCACATTGCGAATCCCCCGCCCGCGAATCCAAGCAGCAACAGCACGAGCCAATGAACCATCGAGGGTTGCCCAAGTTGAGAAATCCCCCCGCCTCCCGATTCCTCGAATCCGCTGTGCATAATACCCTTTTTCAGGGTGATATAGCGCCTCCCGCATAAAGCGCTCAAAGGAGACCAGATCGTCCATGGCCGCGTCAGGAGCCCGAGACAAAACGCTCGTCCTCGTCAACAAATGCCTGCCACTTGACTTTGAACTCGGGCTCATAGCGTTGATCCTGAAAATCGATCATTGCCCCTCGGTGGCGGATGATTTCCTCAACCCTTGGAGCCGCTTCATTCCAAACCTCCCGTAGAAGCCGAAGCGACGAAGGCTCACGGTCCCAGAGCGTGGCGTAACTTGAAATAAAATCCGAAGCATAGCCCGGCTCAGCGCGGTCGTTTGGATACCAGATATTGCGCCGCAGCTCAGGCAACTCAAGTAGCATGGGTGCGATGTGGAGATTGCGTAAGATTCCTTCACGGTATTTAACCTTCGCTTCTGCCTCCCGCCCGTCAAGCGAGAGGCTAAATGCCCAACCGAACACAAAGGATGGTTCCTTGTAATCCCTCGGGTAACTTTCCTCATAGAGGGAAAAATACTTCGATGCCTTTTCCGGAGTCTCCGCTAGGAGGTAGAGCATCGGAATCAAAAATCGCGCACCTTGGTTGTCCTTGAGGTTGCAGGACAAAAGATCCTCCAATACGGCCGCGGCATCAGCGAACCGTCCGAGATGCCACTCCGTCATCGCTTTTCCGTAGAGCGCTCTTAGATACGGCCGAGTGTCCCGATCACTCCACCAAACCATTTTGGGATCATCTCGTAATATCGATTCCCGGTTTGCCACCTCGACGTAGCCATCGAGGCAAGCTTTCCAGTTCCCTTTATTGTAATCAATATCAGCTAACTCGACTCTAGCCAGTGAATTATCGGGATCGAGTCCTAGCGCCAACCGGAGATGAGCCTCTTTTCTAGAGGGAGATCTCAACCGTAACGCCGTGCGCACAAGACCAACTGCCACCACTTGTGGCGAAGGACTGACCTCGCCTACCCTCCCGGCCTTTACCACAAGCAAACGCGTGACCGCCCGCAATTCCTCGGCGACAGACTTTTTTGGAGTGATAAAACGCAATTCGAGCTTGCTGTCCGCCGAAAACTCGCGCCACCCCTCCTCATCCCACTCCTCATTCCGTGGAATGTGCAACTGATCGGGGGCCGCCTGCTTCTCTAAGATTCGATAAATGATGTTCTCAATTCTAGGTTGATCGAGTTCATCCATCAGTTCGGGAGATGCGAGCGGCACTCCCGCGCGGTCACAAACAACAACCAGAACTGGCAGAATCCAGTCCTCCTGCATAGGCACTGCCTCCTCGAGGAACATCAAGTGAAGATGCCAAAAATTGCCGGTCGATTTGAGCGCTTGAATCATGCGCTCCAATCCACTTCCACCTGCTGCGGACGGCCAAAGCGGTCATTGAAGAGGATTTTCTTGTTTTCCGCTCCGTATTCGTGAACGAGTTTTGTGACCTTCACATCGAAGCAGCAATAGCGCGCGATATCCATGATGCGACCTTCCCGCCACCATCGGATCGCATCCAACCCCTCTGCTGTTTTCCCAACTCCAAGCGTTCCTTGGCCAACGCTTTCAAGCTTAGGCCTGTGACCCGACAACGCCTCAATGCTGGCCATTAAGTCCAAAGTGCGGAGGTTTTCCCTCAGATCGAGAATCGTGTAGGCCATGAGGACGTCGTAGTCGAACTTCAAGACATTGTAACCAACCACAAGATCTGCCCGGCGCAAGCGATCAACCAAGGCGTCGGCCTTATCCTCGGGGAAGATTTCATATTGGCGATCTTTCGAGCTATAGGTAACCCCAAGGGACATGCCCATCTCGTGCTTTTTGTCCCACCCGCCGACATCGTTGGCTGTCCGCTGTGTCTCAAGATCGAAATAAACAATATCCATGATCGTCTCAACAGACGCTTGACCCGAGTAGAATGACGGCCCAACTCAACGCTGCAAATTGCTATCCAGAAAGCTCACGATCTGGCGTGTTTTTTCGTCCTCGGCGATTCGTTTTT
>CALAPX010000129.1 GCA_937888355.1 uncultured Spartobacteria bacterium | reverse complement strand
GGCAACTACCCGTTACACGTTGCAGGATTTTTTCCTCGAACTCACCTCGGCTTCAGGAAGTTTACATTTAATTGGTGGGCAAGTAGCCGATATCGAAGCCGAAAATAGACCCTCCACACATGAAGATCTATTATTCATCCATCGAGGAAAGACCGCAGCAATGATTTCTTCGAGCCTCCGCCTTGGTGCTATGACTGCTAATGCCTTGCCCAAGGAGGTGCGTGCTCTGGGAAAATTTGGTGAATCTCTGGGGCTCGCATTTCAAATCGTGGATGACATTCTGGATGTTACCCAATCAACCGAAACCCTCGGCAAAAGTGCGGGCAAGGATCTTGCGGCGGGTAAAATCACATACCCTGCCATTCTAGGGCTCGAAAAATCACGCAAGGAAGCCGCCCGGCTCACCAAGACTGCTCGCAAGGCGCTTGAACCATTAGGCGGCAAGGCGGCTTTTCTCCACGCTCTTGCCGATCAAATGCTGGAACGCCAATGTTGACTCTCACGCACCGCCGCGCCAAGGCAACCCACTGCCCTTTACCATGAAATTCTGGTCCGTTACATTTTCCGTTTTTCTGGCAGCCATGATTGGCACAACTTTTGCATGCTGGGCCGTTTGGGCCTTCATGTTGAACCCTACCGCCGCAGCGGTGAAGACCGCCACCCGTCTCCACGAACGCATAATTAATGAATTTCCTGTCTCTCCGAGCATCTATGCAAATGCGTGTGCATTATTCGCCCCTTCTAATCGCTCAGAAGAATTAGTGCTACTTGAAACCAATAGCACTGTTCGCGAAACGCTGGATGGTCTCCTGCCTCAAGCCGTTGGGTTAACGATCGAGAGCGCCTTCACCGCCAAGACTGGCATCCGTTCGCGTGAAACATTCCGCATCGACGTGCGCTCCGGAGGTCTCATGGCAGATTGCAATATTCCGACTCCACGGATTATCTCCCTTGAGTTGATCGATCCAAAGGTTCTGCAGCCCCACGGCATGCCCTGGGAGTCCCTTCCCGAGAAGACAAGGCTCCGCGCCGTGCGCGCCTTGGAACGTGCAGCGAAGCGCCTCATTGAAGAGAGGCGCATTCCGCAAGAATCCCGCAGGGCATTCGAAGCACGCCTTACCTCCATTCTTCAAAGCGTGCATTGTGAAGCCGTTTTCCCCCACCGGGAGATTCCTTGAATGCCTTGTAAGCTGATGGAAAGATAGTTTTATGAACCAGGTCAAAGATACTCTCCGTGCCTTGGTACGAATTGGCTATGACGGCCGTGTCCATAAGCAATTCCGTGGACCGAAAGCCAAAGAACGCTTCGAGAACGAGGTCTGCGTGCTCAAATATCTGGAACAGCGCGACTGCCCGTTTGTTCCCCGCCTTCTTGATAGTGATCCCTCCGAGTTAAAAATCACCACCTCAAGCTGTGGCACCCGCGTCGACCACTTGGATGACGAACGCCTCCGTGAACTGTTCGCGGAACTTGAGCGCTACGGCGTGCGGCATGATGACGCCGAAATGCGCAACGTTACCTACCGTCAGACTGATGGCCGCTTTTGCCTCATCGATTTTGAGTTTGCCACCATCCTAGAACCAGCTTCATGAATTCCAGTCCATTAACTGTTCGTACGCTGGCATGGTCCGGCCAAACGGACTGCGGTCCGGTGCGAAAGAACAACGAGGATTCATTTCTCGGACTTGCCATCGATGCAACTGGGGCGCAATACCTTGGAACGATTGGCGAGGCGAACCTCCTTGAGAACGATTTTGTGTTTGCCGTTAGTGATGGTATGGGCGGAGCCATGGCAGGCGAGTTTGCCAGCCGCATAGCCGTTGAGAAAGTCACCCGCATCATTCCTCCCCTTTTTCGCCAACGCGCAGCCGGCATCACTAGCGGTTTCGGTGATGTCCTTCTGGAACTCTTCGCTGAAATTCACCGTGCTCTACTCTATCTTGGCTCAAGCTATGAGGAATGTGCAGGTATGGGAGCGACACTCAGCCTCTGCTGGTTCACTCCAGGCTGGATGTATTTTGGGCACGTTGGCGATAGTCGGATTTATTTCCTTCCCCCCGAAGGCGTCATCAAACAAGTCACTCATGATGACACGCATGTCGGATGGCTCTACCGCAAGGGGGATCTAAACGAACGCGAGGCGAAAACCCACCCTCGCCGGAATGTCCTCCAAAAGGCCCTTGGTGCTGGACATCGCTACGTCGAACCCCAAATTGGCGCCATCAGCCTAGAGCCTGGCTCCCGCTTTCTCCTCTGTACAGACGGGGTCACCGATGGTCTTTACGATGCACGCCTCGACGATGCACTCCGCGATGATAATGGGGCAATAGCCAAGCGCATCGTACAAGCTGCCCTCGCAGCTTCCGGCCGTGACAACGCAACAGCGTTAGTTGTCCACGCTTTAACGTGAAATTTTCCTCTGTAGCGATCTATCGGCTGCCATTCTTGGAAGCGTTGCCGCTTTTCTGGAATTTTTCAGGCATTACGCAACGCTTCTGTCTCTAGTACTTCACGACGGACGCTTCTGCCGCGCAGTCTGGAGGTCCAAAGAACCACTGGCGAAGCTACGAAGATCGATGAATAGGTGCCAATCACAATGCCGACAATGATTGCGAACGAGAAGTCCTGCAACACAACGCCGCCGTAGAAGTACAGTGCCCCAACCGAAAGCAACGTCGTGCCGCTCGTCAGAATCGTGCGGCCGAGAGTTTGGTTGATGCTGGCGTTCATGAGTTGCTGGATATTTCCGCGTTCTCCAGTGCGTAGTCCTTCACGAATCCGGTCAAAGACCACGATCGTGTCATTGATGGAATAACCTGCAATGGTGAGGATCGCTCCGACCATGACAAGCGACAGTTCACCCCCAACTAGTGAGAAGAGTCCGAGAGAAATGATCACATCGTGAAGTAAGGCAACGACCGCGCCTAGAGCGAAGGAGAATTCAAACCGCAAGGTGACATATAATAGTATACCCATCATGCCAAGCCCCAGTGCGATAAGAGAGTTTTTAGCGAATTCCATTCCGATTTGTGGACCGACCGTATCCTGAGCGACAGGAGTGGCTCCATGGTCTGGATATGCCGCATTGAGTTTTCTAAGGATGGTCTCTGATGTGCCTTGCGGGGTCCGAAATGTGAGCATTTCCTTGGTGCCCTCACGCTCGAGTTGAATGACTACGGCATTATCCTCAATGGCCGAGCGAGCTTGGGCGACCGTCAACGGCTTGGTGGTATCAACCACAAGTAAATCGCCACCCCTGAAATCGATTCCAAAATTTTTCTCTCCCTTGAAAACAAACACACCGATCGAGCCTCCGAGCATAAGCACAGAGAGGACAGCAGCAATTCGGCGCTTGCCTAGGAAGTCGAATGTCTTGTGAGGCGCCAGATTAAGCATGCCGACTTTGGAGAGCCCGAACTTTTCGATCATCCACCGAAAGGCCGTGCGCGTGTAGAGCAGAGCGGAGAACATCGAGGCAATGATGCCGAGGGTGAGTGTGACAGCAAAGCCCTTCACCGACCCTGTTGCCTGCCAGAAGAGAATCATTGAGGTGATCAACGTGGTGACATTCGCATCAAAAATCGCACTGAAAGCTTTTTCGTAGGCGCCATTTATTGCAGCGGTGAGGGACTTGCCTGCCGCCAACTCCTCCCGGAGCCGTTCATAAATCAGAACATTTGCATCTACCGCCATACCGATCGTAAGAATAATGCCTGCGATACCGGGCAGGGTAAGGGTGAAATGGAACATCGCCATGGCTCCAAAAAGGATTACCAGGTTCAACACAAGGCCGGTAATCGCAACAAGGCCGATGAAGCGGTAATAGAAAAGAGTGAACAAAACCACCAAAGCGAGCCCGGCCACAGCCGCCATGATGCCGCTGCGGATCGAGTCCAAGCCCAGCGTGGGGGAGACACTGCGCGTCTCCTCGATTTGAACCGGAACGCGCAGTGGATTTTCCAATGCGCTTGAAAGATCGCGGGCCTCCTTATCGTCGAAGTTGCCTGTAATCTGTGCGCGGCCACCGTAATGATCGCTTTGGAGAACCGGCGCCGAAATAACCTCTCCGTCAAGAATGATCGCCATTTGACGTCCCCTGTTTTCACGAGCAACCTCGTCGAACTGTCGGGCTCCATCGCTATCAAGTTCAAGCGACACCCCATAGCCCTGCTGGTCGAAAAAAGCGAATGCACGGCTCACGGCTTCACCGGTCAGTGCGGGGCGACGCTTAACAAGAATCCGCTCAGGCTCGTCGCCTTCTTCTTCGGGGCGGAATGATTTAATCACTAGCGAGGGGTCCATGACCTCCTCCCCGGCTTCGATGCGGGCTATCCTCGCCTGCCCTCCCTCTGCAACAATCGCGAACTCAAGCTTGGCCACACGCTGGAGTTGGGATTTTGCGTCCTCGATTTGCTTTGTATCGAGCCCTGCGATTTGTACCAAGATCCGATCCCTGCCCTGCGGCGTGATCACCGGCTCGCTGACGCCATATTGATCAACCCGCTTCCTGATCACTTCCACTGCTTGGTCCAGCAAATCCGGCGTGATGCCGTTTTCGCTTTGGGGCACTAGGCGGATCAAAAAGGAGGTCCCGCCCTGCAAGTCGAGCCCTAGGCGAATTTTTTGCGCCGGCGGCACGACCTGCTCAATGCAAAACACCGCGAGCAGCACCGTCAGCACTAAGCCCAACCAGCGTTTTCTAGAAGGCAGGTCACTGGCAAAATACCAACCGAACAGGATCAATAGCAGAAGCCCGAAGGCGAAAGTCAGCGCGGGAGTCATGTGAAGAATATTTTAGAAGGGCGATCACCGCCCGGGGATGCAACTTTTTTAGGCGGCACTCGCTTCAGTGTCAGGGGACTTAATGACCGTGACCACTGCGGCGCGGTCGAATTCGACCTTCACGTTGTCAGCGATTTTGATTAATACCGTCTTGTCTTTTACATTCGTTACCACGCCATGGATGCCGGCATTCGTAACAACGGCATCGCCCGTCTTGATTCCCTCGACAAGCTTCGAGTGTTCCTTGGCCTTTTTTTGCTGAGGCCTGATAAGCAGGAAGTAGAAAATAATGAAGATGAAGATCAGCGGCATCATCGACATGAAGAGGTTTGGTGTCTGCGGGGTTGCAGGCGCGGCTTGGGCAAGTAGGAGAATGTCTACGAGTTTCATAAGTGAGCGGCGTAGGTTATAAGTGCCCGCCTTCTTTGCAAGACAGATCAGGTTGCCCACCAAAATCAAATATTCCCGCCGCCTTGAATATTATGGCATTGACATGTGCTGAAGGAGCGGCTTAAGTGCCTGCATTCTTGGGGTTCGCCTTGGCACTGTTTAACCTGACGCGGCGTCTCCCCGACTGACACACCGTCGCAGGTTTCGTCGATCTATCTCCAACCCACTTGGGAGTATCACACGAAATTCCCCGACACACCTCCTAATGGGATTTTAGCGGGTCTGGATTCACTTAATGAGTCCTGCAAGACAGCAGAAGTCCCTTGAGATATCTAATCCATGACTGAAGAACAGCAAACCTCGGAAAACGGGGACCAAGCCACACCGGCAGCCACCGACCAAGCAGCACCGCGCCCCAAGCGCTCAACGCGCACGCCACGAATCGGCAGGGCTCGTCGAAAGCCGAAAGCTTCTGAATCTCCAGCGCTTGATCTATCTGCAGAGGCTGCAACTCCTCCCGTGGAGGCTCCTGAGGCAGAGCTTCTCGCCACAGAACCCGTTCAGCTATCTGAAACTAGACACGAAGAGCATCCCCCTGCCGCAAATCCCGTGCCTGCACCCCGCGAACAAGTTCCTCCGCCGCCACAACCGGCCCCAATTGTTTACGCTGAAGGCATTGTGGAGGTCTCAGGGAAAGGCTTCGGGTTCCTCCGTGAATCCCGCAGAAACTTCACCCAATCCAACAACGATATTTTTGTTACTCCAGAAATTGTTCGCAGATACGGGCTTCGCGATGGAATGTGGATAAAAGGTGAAATCCGTCGAGGCAATCGCGGGCCTCAAATGTATAAGCTGTGTGAAATCGAAGGTGGTGATCCAGAGCAGCTTCCGCCCCTGCCTGTCTTTGAGGAGTTGATGGTTGTTAATCCGAACAAGCGAATCAAACTCGAGACAGTGCCTGAGCGCTACACCACTCGCGTCATCGATCTTGTCGCTCCCGTTGGCAAAGGCCAGCGTGGCCTCATTGTTGCCCCTCCGCGCACCGGCAAAACCACCCTCCTTCAACACATTGCCGATGCAGTGGTCAAGAACCACCCGGAGATCAAATTGATCATCCTGCTCGTTGACGAGCGCCCAGAGGAAGTTACTGAAATCCGACGGACCGTTCCGACCGCTGAACTCATGGCCAGCTCGAACGACTCGGATGTAAAAACCCACACGCGTATCGCCCAGCTTACCATTGAGCGCGCCAAGCGACTTGTTGAAATGGGCAAAGATGTTTTTGTGCTCATGGATTCGCTCACCCGAATCGGCCGTGCATTCAACAATGCGCAAGGAGGCGGAGGGCGCACCATGTCGGGCGGCGTTGATGCTCGCGCACTGGAAATTCCCCGCAAACTCTTCGCTGCGGCCCGCAACACCGAGGAGGCCGGCTCACTCACCATCATGGCTACCGCTCTCATCGAGACCAACAGCCGCATGGATGACTTAATTTTCCAAGAGTTCAAAGGCACTGGCAACATGGAGATCGTCCTCGACCGAAAGATCAGCGACCAGCGCATCTATCCTGCTGTCGATATCTTCCAATCCGGAACTCGCCGAGAGGAACTACTCATCTCTGAAGAAGACCTTCACAAAATCAGCGTCATCCGGCGCGGCCTCGCTGGCCACAAGCCGCTTGAAGCTATCGAGCGTCTCCTCTTCTTTATCCGCAAATACCCGACCAACGCTGAATTGCTGAAAAATCTTCCCAGCTAATTCTGCAATCTCCGTGTTGGAGCGCCCTCGGATCGCTCCTTCCCGGCTGCACCCAGTCGAACTGTGCCCATCATAAAAGCACGCGGGTTTCCTTTTTCCCTTTCCAGACTCGGGTGCTTTGGATGAACCTCTAAATAGGAATGCAAGGGTTTTTCCAGAACTACGAAACAGGCGGTTTTTTCGATGAAATGTTCCATGCTGACGGGGCGGTCCGCCAGCATTACAAATCGCTCCTCGAGCGCTTTTCCAAGATGGATCGCCCAGCGTTAGAGCTGAAGCGGACACTGGCGGAACAAACCTGTTTGAATCAAGGGATCACATTCACTGTCTATAGCGGTGATGAAGGCACCGAGCGCATCATGCCGTTTGATCTGGTTCCGCGGATCATTCCTGCAGACGAATGGCGGCACATTGAGCGCGGCCTTGAACAACGCCTTCGGGCGTTGAACCTTTTCTTGCACGACATCTACCACGATCAACGAATTGTGAAGGAGGGCCTCATCCCGCTGGAAATCATCCGCACCGCAAAACACTACCGACCGGAGCTTGTTGGCATGGATGTGCCCCATGGTATTTATATCCATATTTGCGGCTCAGACATGATCCGCGACAGTGACGGCCGCTACCTTGTGCTCGAGGACAACGGCCGCTGCCCCTCTGGTGTCTCCTACATGCTGGAAAACCGCCAAGCCATGAAGCGGGTTTTTCCTAAACTATTCCGTCGCCATCCAGTCCGGGCAATCGATAGCTACCCGCAGGAACTCCTCGCCGCCCTACGCCATGTCGCGCCGCATGGAAACCCTGACCCCACTGTCGTGGTCCTGACTCCTGGCATCTATAACTCGGCCTATTTCGAGCACTCTTTTCTGGCTCGCGCCATGGGTATCGAGATTGTCGTTAGCCAAGATCTTATTGTGAAGGATGCGGTGGTCTACATGAAGACCACAAAGGGACTAAAGCAGGTTGATGTTATTTATCGCCGCGTCGATGACGATTTCCTCGATCCGACCGTCTTTCGCAAAGACTCAGTGCTCGGCGTGCCGGGCATTGTGAATGCCTACCGCGAAGGAAATGTGAACCTCGCAAACGCCCTTGGCACGGGCGTGGCAGACGACAAGGTCATCTACTACTTCGTGCCGGCAATGATCAAATTCTACCTCGGCGAGGATCCGATTCTGCCGAACGTCGAAACCTATCTATCCGCCGTGCATAGCGACCGGAAATACATCCTCGAAAATCTAGAAAATCTTGTTGTGAAAGCCGCGAACGAGAGCGGGGGATATGGCATGATGATTGGTCCACAGGCGAGCCGCAAAGAAATCGCCTGCTTTCGGGCGGCCATTGAGGCCGATCCCCGAAGCTATATCGCCCAACCCGTCATCAAGCTCTCGAGATCGCCGTGCTATGTGGATGGATCCCTCGAAGGGCGACACGTTGACCTGCGTCCTTATATTCTCATGGGCGAATCCATCAAAATCATTCCTGGTGGCCTTACTCGCGTAGCCATGCGCAAGGGCTCTCTGGTCGTAAATTCCTCTCAGGGCGGTGGTAGCAAGGACACTTGGGTACTCGACGATGAGGAGGCCCGATGCTAAGCCGTGTTGCCGATTCCTGCTACTGGATGAGCCGATATATCGAGCGGGCCGAGACCAGCGCCCGCGTACTGGATGTGAACATTCAGCTCGAACTCGACAATGAGGACCAACTCGGCGGAAGGATCCGCCAGCAATGGGAGCCGATACTTGCTACACTTCTCGACCAGAAACTTTTCCATCATATCCATAAATCATTCAGTGCTGATGCCGTGATGGATTTCATCACGTTCGAGAAATCTCACCCTAACTCTATCCTGTCTTGCATCACCCTTGTCCGTGAAAACGCACGCACTGTGCGAGAACAGATCTCAAGCGAAATGTGGGAACTTCTCAACCGACTCTACCTTTATCTGCGCAGTGAGGCTGCCCGCGCGGCCCACAAGGAAAGCCCCATCGATTTCTATCGCTCACTGGTCGACAGCCTGCACGCGTTCCAAGGCACAACCGATGCCACCATGACCCACGGTGAGGGTTGGCAATTCCTCCAAGCAGGAAAATTTATCGAACGCGCCGACTCGTCCTCCCGCGTCCTCGACCTCAAATATCATCTTCTTTTGCCCACCGGCGAACAAGTCGGAGGCCATGTGGACATCACCCAATGGAACGCGGTCCTTCGCTCCTGTAGCGCCATGGAGGCCTACTTCAAAATTTTTCATGGGCGCGTCACCAGCTGGAATGTGGCTGAGTTTTTGATCCTCCACGATACTTTCCCTCGCTCGATCCGCTTCTGCGTTGATGCTCTCGACCAAGCTCTCCACAGCATCTCCGAGACCGACCGAGGTCACTTCAAAAACGAAGCCGAGCGTCTCTCGGGAATGCTCCGATCGACCCTCGACTTCACCACCGTAGACAGCATTTTCAAAACCGGCTTGCACGAATACCTCGACCAAATCCAAGCCCGGCTCAACGACATCTCCCTTGCCCTCGCCGACGAGTATTTCAGCCTGTGACCAACTCTAAACACCATACAGGCACCGTCCTGCCTGCCATGCTCGACACCTACGCCTTCGAGGCCTTATTGAAAAAAACGGCCCGCTCCTTTCAACTTTCTTTGCGCATCCTCCCTCCAAGTATCAGGCCCACACTCTCGTTGGCCTACCTGCTTGCACGCGCATCGGATACGATTGCCGATGCCTCGGTCGCGCCTGCTTTCCAAAGAACTGCCCTCCTGAGGTCTCTTCCGGAATCATTTCCAGAAACCATCCCGGACTTGGGCCTGCATGGCACTGATGCGGAATTGATTTCTCGTTTGCCATCACTTTTAGAGGCATTGAACTCCATTCCAAATGCCGATGCTGTCCGTGACTTGTGGCGGGTCATTCTGGAGGGGCAACGCTTCGACGTGGAACGTTTCGCCACTGGCCCCGATAGCGTTCCGTCTCCACCCCTCACCCCAGAGGAACTTAACCGCTATATCGGGTTGGTTGCTGGCAGCGTTGGCGAATTTTGGGTGCGCTTGTGTCTGCACCGCCTGCCAGACTGTGCAACTCTGCCGCTTGTTGAACTTCTCCCGATCGCCCGCCAGTTTGGTGAGGCGCTTCAGCTCGTCAATATTCTCCGCGACAGGCGGCGAGATGCGGATGCCGGTAGAATCTATATTCCCGACGAGCGTTTCTACATTGAAATGCAGCGTGTGCGTGAGTTGCTCACTGCGGGGGATGCGTTCGCCGCCGCAATGCGGCCGAGGAACCTTCGTGCATCGTGCCTCCTGCCACTCGACCTTGCTCGTCAAACGCTTGACCTCGTTGCCTCTCATCCCTTGGGTGAACACATCAAAGTTTCCCGCTACAAAGTCTGGATCGCCCTTGGCAAGGCGCTGCTCTTCCCCCGCACAGCTTCTTAGGTTCCCCCTCCATTATTTTGTATCGCACACATTCCAAGCCGGCGGGTCTTGAAAATCTCCAGCTCAGCTCTAGCGTGTATGAAATATGTTGTCCTGCTGTGCCTGCTTGAAACTACCGATCCTTGCCGCTCACGGCGCTTTAAGGCGTGGCCTGGTCCCATTTGCGCCTCAGCGCATTGCCTCAGCAAGGAGGCGTCTTGACTAAAAATAACCCCCTTACACCCGCCGCTCGACGCGCCCTGGTCGAGTCCCGTAAACGTGCTTCCCTCGGTTGGCGGATCATTCACTGGCTCGGCTCCCTCCAGCTTGCACTCGTCCTTCTTTCCACCATTGCCATCGCCTGCGCCGCCGCCACAATTGCCGAATCAGAGTTCAGCACAAAAATTGCCCAGACTTATATTTATAAAGCTCCATGGTTTCTCGTCTGGCTTGGTGTCCTTTGCATAAACCTTTTTTCGGTCACTTTGACCCGCTGGCCTTGGGAAAAAAAACATGTCGGCTTTATCATCACACATTATGGCATAATCACTCTTCTCGTCGGGGCGATGATAGGCCTTCACACAGGCTTTGAGGGAAATGTTACGCTCCACAAAGACAAGCCCCCACTGCGTAAAGTCACCGTGAATCGCAGCATCATCCAAGTTGAAAGTCCGACCGACACCGCCCTCTACGTCATGCCCTTTGATGCCTCGGTCGCACGCCCCTCAATAAAAAGCCCTCGAGTTTTCGATGTGCCTGGAACCCAATTAAGAATCGTGGCTGATGATTTCAGCGACAATCTTCGTAAAGAGGAAACACTTGCACAATCCTCCAAGGGAGGCCCGGGAGTATTGCTCCGCTTTACCAGTCCCCGCATGGCGCAGATCGTTGATATGCCGCTCGTGCTAGAGAGTGATTCTCCCACGGAAAAGGATTTCTTCGGTCTTGCGAATATTGTGCTCCAGCGCGATCCCCCAATGAAAACCGAGGCAACGCCCCCGGAAACCCAGATGGTTTTCGGCCGCTTCGCTCCAGTTGTTCAAGGCTCCAACATTCCCACTGGTGTTGCCGTTTCACTCTCACAGGACGGCCGCAAAGTAACCATCTCCACTGCCGACGCCACATCGGCGACGTATTTGCGCGAGGAGATCATGAGAAAGCCGCTTGCAGCTGCAGGTTCGCTAGTGACCGTTGAAGACTATTGGCCCGATTTTGAAATGCGTGATGGCCGCCCAACAACAAAGTCAGGCGATCCAAACAACCCCGCCGCTCTCGTGCGTATCCAGTCGTCCTCAGGCGATGGCAAGCCCGCTCTTGTTCTTTCTCCTAAAGGAAATGGCATCTCCTACCAACTTCAGCGCTCTGGAAAATCGTATGCAAATGGCGTCGCTGAAAAGGGAGATTCTTTTGCGCTGGGATGGGCCGACTGGGAGGCCGAACTTATCGAAAGTCTGCCTATGGCTGAAATTACGACGTTCTTGAAGCCTGGCTTGCCACTACCTGAAGGCGAGGTCGGGATTCCCGGATTCCGCGCAAAGCTCACCTCGAACGAAACATCCAATGTACCCTCACGATGGGTGCCAAGCGGTGAGATTACTACCCTGACAGATGGTAAAAATGTTGTCCGTATCGGCTATGGTCTGGAACTCCGACCGGTGCCTTTTTCAATCCGCCTCGTTGATTTTGAAGTGCCGCGTTACGAGGGCACAGAGACCCCTTCGAACTTCATTGCCAGCGTGGAATTCCAAGACGCTGCTACAGGCGAGTTAAAAACTGGCACCGCCCGCATGAACCACCCTGCAAGCTTTCCGGGCACGATTCTGGCGAACATCACTGGCATCAACTACAAATTCTCACAGGCTGAGTGGAACCCACGCGACCTAGATGAAACGACTCTGCAGGTACTCTACGATCCAGGCTGGCTCTTTAAGTGGCTAGGCTCTCTCCTCGTCTGTGTCGGTATCTCCATCATGTTTTATCTGAAACCTAAATCTACTCCTCGACCATCATGAGCCGCTCTTTCTTTCAATATATTGCTGTTGCAGCCGTTGTGTTTTTGACATCACCTGCACTCTTCGCCATCGATACCTCAGGCATTGAAGATATTGCTATTCAAGAGGGTGGACGAAAAAAGCCCTTTCTCGTTTTTGCGCACGAGACCTTGCTTGGCATGACTGGAAAATCCTCTTTTTCGAAAGATGGACGCTCGCTCAACGCCATCTTCACAGTGACTTCAATCTGGCTCGCCCCGAAAGGATGGGAAAACGAGCCTCTCATTCTAATTAACAATCAGAAGTTCAAAAGCCAGGTGGGCTTGAACCCACGTAAAAAACTATTTGCTTACCGCGAACTTGCAGAAAGTGGTGCTCTGCGAACCGCTCTCAATGAGGTGTCGAATCTGCGCTCAAAAAACCCTCGGGCCTCGCTTGATATCATCCAGCGCGAAGTTTCCAACATAGGCATGCGCCTTGCCCTCTTCGAGGGATTGGTCTCTGGCAATCTTGTTACGCTTCTTCCCACCGCAGCGGCGGCATGGAGCCCGCTTCCGACTGAAGACCCTGCATTGATCGAGCTTCGCCGCGGGTTATTGCAAAACAATCAGGGGGCATTTAACAGGGGACTGGAACTCCTCCGCTCAGAGCAGGCAAGTGAAGAGGTGCGCTTTCAGGCTGATCCTGCAAAAATTGCCATCGAAGTAGCCTATCAAAAAATCCATCCTTTTCGCTGGGCTTGGATTCTTTATTTGGTTGCAGGCATCTTGCTCATTACAATTCCTGGCTCCGCAGGCTATATCCTAGGATGGATATTCAGTGGCGCAGGGTTTTTGCTTCAGGTCTCGGGCTTTGTCTTGCGCATCCTCATCTCGGGCCGCGCGCCGGTGACGAACATGTATGAATCGGTTGTGTGGGTTGCTTTTGGAACGATTCTCTTCGCTTTGATCTTTGAAGCCATCTATCGAAGCCGTTATTTCCTCTTAGGTGCCGTCCCTGTAGCTGTTGCGTCTTTAATTCTTGCAGATACGCAGCCGGTGATTCTGAACTCTGCGATCAATCCGCTTGTGCCAGTCCTTGCAGACAACTTCTGGCTGACCACCCATGTCCTCAGCATCACCCTAAGTTACGGTGCCTTTGCCCTCGCCTTGGGTGTTGGGCATATCATTCTCGGCAAGACTATCTTTGGCTCAAAAGCCTCGCCTGCGCTGAATAACTACCTCTACCGCACTCTCCAGGTGGGCGTGTTATTGCTGGCTGTCGGAACACTTCTTGGCGGCGTCTGGGCAAATTACTCCTGGGGCCGTTTCTGGGATTGGGACCCAAAGGAGACCTGGGCCCTGATCGCCTTATTGGTCTACCTTTTCCTTCTCCATGGTCGCATTGCTGGCAAATGGGCCGGGTTTGGAATGGCTGTGGGTGCAGTCCTCGCCTTCCAATCCATCATCATGGCTTGGTATGGAGTAAACTTCATTCTCGGCGTGGGCCTTCACAGTTATGGGTTTGGAAGCGGTGGCCTCCCTGGGGCAGTGGCATTTGTTTCCGTCGAGTTTCTCTTCGTTGCCATCGCCGTATTCAGGCACCGATTTCTGGCCCGAAAAGCAGCCACTGCGTAATCCTCACCGCCTTGCCGCCAGGAATGATCGCGTGCCGAAAAAGGCGATCACCAAAAAGCAGAATAATGGCAGGAAGAACGACGCCCTTGTCGCTGAAAGCGTGAAGGCTCCAAGAGCAATTCCGCTGCCATCCATAATCAAGGCTTGCAGCGGCGGCATAACACATCCCCCGCCGATCGCGCAGATCAATCCAGCAGATCCGAGCTTAGCATCATCCCCAAGACCGCTGAGTGCTATCCCGTAGATCGTCGGAAACATGAGCGACATGCATGCGGAAACCCCAACCATGCAATAAAGGCCTGCCATGCCATGGATAAAAATCGCCCCAAGAAGCAGGATCCCGCCGCCCACCGCCAGGGAGGCCAAAAGCATTCCGGGATTGAAGAATTTCAACAGGTAGGTGCAAACAAATCGACTACTGACAAAGACGATCATGGCGAGAATATTATAGCCTTGAGCCTCCTTTGCAGGCAGGCCTAGTTCGTTCACGGCATATTGGATGATAAACGTCCAGACCATGATTTGAACTCCCACGTAGAATGCTTGCGCTACAACGCCCCACACGTAGTCGGGAGTCCTCAGAAGGCGACCGAGCGAGGCACTAATGCTTCCGTTTCTGGCGTCTTCGGTTGTTGAATCAGGGAGACGGGAAAGGGCGAATACCATTAGAGCTAGTAGCACCACGCCACCCAGGATCGCATAAGGCCATACAATCACCGCGAGATCGGCACTTTGAATTTTCTCCAATGCCGCCGGATCCATCTGTGCGAGTTCACGACGAGTCGCTTCATCGGCGGGATCTAGTCGTCCCAGAATGAAGTCCTTCGCCACAAACATGCCGAGCAGGGAACCGACAGGATTGAATGCCTGTGCAAAATTCAACCGCCGCGCAGCGGTTTCCTCCGGGCCCATTGAAAGGATATAAGGGTTTGCTGTGGTCTCTAAAAATGCCAACCCACTGGTCATGATGAAATAGGCTGCGAGAAATATCCCGAACTCCATGACGTTTCCTGCCGGAATGAATAGCAGGCAGCCGATTGCATACAATGCGAGGCCCGTGAGAATACCGCTCTTGTAGGTGAATCGCCTAATAAACAAAGCGGCTGGAATGGCCATGACACAATACCCTCCGTAAAAGGCCGCTTGTACCAGGGAGCTTTCGAAGTGCGATATCAGAAGGACATTCTTAAACGCTGCAACCATCGGATTCGTGATATCGTTCGCGAATCCCCATAGGCTGAAGAGCGTGGTGACTAGAATGAATGAGGGAAGGAGATGCTTGGGTAAGAGAGCAGGTTGAGTGTTCATTTTGGCGGGCATACAAGGGCCTTATGCAAGATCGGGCCGTGCCTGCGTGCAAGACTATTTCCTGATATGATGCCCGCTCAACGGAACATTAACACGGGAATCCTGCAGGTCCTGATCAGTGCGCTAGTTGTGCTTCCGATCACAAGGTGGCGTAAGCGGGAGTGCCCATAGGCACCCATGACCAAGAGGTTGGCGCGATATCTTGTAACCGCCGCAGAGATCGCTTCCTCGGGATGTCCCGTCACGCATTCTGCGGTCGCATCAAAGCCAGCGGCCACCAATGTGGCCGTAGCTTCTTCAAGCAATCCGGCAACTTTATCATTGGCGTGTCCGACATGAATCAACCGGCAGGTGAGGCCTTTCAAAAGGGGGCTTTCAGTCACAAACCGAAGGGCTGTTTCAATGCTCACACCAGCATCATAAGCAACGAGAAAAGTCTCGATCGGGTGAAATTCGCGGGATGCGACCAGCACCGGACGGGTGCTCCCCCGAATCACACGCTCAAGATTCGAACCCAAGTGCATCTTTGCAAAATCAGCAGACTCTCCACGCTTTCCCAACACTACAAGTTCCGCATCTCGCTCCATGGCGATGACCGATTCGACCAACTCTCCGTGTTCCTGGACTGTGGCGACATTTTCTATGCCTGCTTCCTTGAGCCGCTGCGCTGCATGCGACAACATCACTTTGCCGCGCTCCCGGGCTAGGCGGTTTTTCTTTTCCTCCAATGCGGCGAGTTCTGCCATGACAGCGGCTCCTGTATCCATACTCATGGCTCCGCTGATATCGACAAGTTCCGCGCGTTCCCTTTGGGGATCAAGCATGTGAAGGACGCGAACGGAGGCCCCGCAGCGGCCAGCAGCCCAGGCGCTATGATCGAGAGTGCTGGCGGCATACACTGAGCCGTCGATGCAGGTGAGGATGCTTTTCATATCTGGTGATTTCAGTGAAGTGGCTGTTTTTCGGTTGTGTGCGTCTTGTCATGGACAGCCACCTGATCGATGAGAGTGGCACTGGCTGCATTGAGCCCGATCACATCGACCTGCGCGCCGTCGCGACGGAATTTTAACACCACTTTGTCAAGCGCGGCAACGGAGGTGATATCCCAAAAGTGCGCTTGCGTGACATCAATCGTCACGGAAGCCACGGCTTCGCGGTAATTAAAAGAGCGGGCAAACTGTCCGGCAGATACAAAGAAGAGATTGCCTTCAACAAAGTAAGTGCGCGATTCACCATCCTCCGACAATTCCGTGCCCACCCGCACCAACCGTGCCGCCTTACGGGCAAAAGATACCGCACTCATAAGCACGCCGATCATCACCCCGATTGCAAGGTTGTGTGTCAGGACTACCACCAGGACGGTCGTGATCATAACCAAGCTCGAGGTTTTGGGGTGTGAGCGAAGATTTTTAATGGATTCCCAACTGAATGTTCCGATCGATACCATGATCATCACCGCGACCAATGCCGCCATGGGGATGATTTTGACCCAGCTGCCTAAGAGAACGATGAGAATCAAAAGAATGACCCCTGCGGAAAAGCACGACAATCGCCCACGCCCTCCGGATTTTACGTTGATGACGGTCTGCCCGATCATGGCGCAGCCTGCCATGCCCCCGAAGCAGCCAGCCACAAGATTCGCCGCGCCCTGACCCACGCATTCACGATTTTTATCACTATCGGTATCTGTAAGGTCATCGACGATCGATGCGGTCATCAGAGATTCCAGCAGGCCGACCACAGTGAGCGGAATTGCATAAGGGAGAATTATCAGGAGCGTTTCCCAATTCAACGGCACATCAGGCAGGAGAAAGACCGGCAGCGTCGAGGGAAGTTGTCCCATGTCTCCAACTGTCCTTAGTTCTATGCCGGTAAAAACAGCGATGAGCGTAAGCACCACGATACAGACAAGGGGCGACGGCACCGCTTTTGTGAATCGCGGCAGGATGTAGATAATGCATAGACCCCCAGCGACCATCGCTCCCATCTGCCAACCTGCCCCTTTGAACTCCGGCAACTGAGCCATGAATATAAGGATCGCCAGCGCATTCACAAATCCGGTCAGCACCGACCGCGACACAAATTTCAAGCCCTCTCCAAGTCGCAGCAATCCGCAGAGGATCTGAAAAAAACCGGTCAGCAATGTCGCTGCGAGAAGATATTGGAGGCCGTGTTCCTTAACGAGTGTAAACATCAACAATGCCATCGCCCCGGTAGCCGCCGAGATCATCCCTGGCCGCCCACCTGCAAACGCCGTAACCACCGCGATGCAAAACGAGGCGTAGAGACCAACCTTGGGATCAACGCCCGCAATGATCGAAAAAGCAATCGCCTCCGGGATCAACGCCAACGCCACAACCAGTCCCGCCAGCAAATCCTTGGGTACATTTGAAAACCATTCTTTGGAAAAATTTTTGATCATGATAAATGTCCGTGGCAATCTTGTGTCTGGGTCTTCTTGCAAATCACCACACTTTTAGGCGCTTCGGGCCGGTCAGAATTCATACCCGCCAAGTAATGGCAAGGCCTTTTGTCCCATGTGCAGAGAGTTGCCATTTCATTATTCCTCAGTCTAAAGTTGGAAATGATCCGCCCTATCGGCCGTATTTCTCTGGATGTTATCGGTGGCCTTGGCGACTTTTCTCTTTTTTGTGGAAAGTCGTTTTTATCTCTTCCGCGTTCCCGCAAGTTGTGGCAGCGCTTTGTGAGAGCTGTGCACGAGCAGGGAGCCGTATGCCTTCCGGTAGTTATGGTCGTTGGAGTTTTTACGGGCCTGGTGCTGGGACTCCAAGGATACCATGTGCTGAGCCGCTTCGGCTCCGAGGGGCTATTAGGAACGATGGTGTCGCTTAGCCTCGTGAGAGAGATGGCCCCTGTGCTTGCCTCATTGATGCTGGTTGGCCAGGCTGGTTCGGCTCTCGCGGCGGAGCTTGGCATCCAACGAAACACCGAACAAATTGCGGCTCTCGAGACGATGGGCATCGACAGTATTGGCTACTTGGTCGCACCGCGACTTCTCGCTTCGTTACTCGTCTACCCCGCACAAGCCGCTTTGTTTGTTGTCGTCGGCCTCTGGGGCGGAAGCGTATCGGGATCCATGCTTCTGGGCGTAGATTCTGGGGTTTACTGGTCCGCGGTAGACCGAGCCATTGAGTTCCACGATCTGATCGAGTGTTTTTCAAAAGCGTCTATCTTTGGCCTCCTGGCTACTTCTATTTGCTCCTACCAAGGCTTTCACGCTGGGCTGAATCACGCGACCTCCGGAGCGCGCGCCGTCAGTGCCGCCACCACCCGCGCCGTGGTGCTTTCGAGCATTATGGTGCTTATGAGCGATTACATTATCAGCTCATTTTTTGTCTGAGCATGCACACCGAGCCTTCCGACATTTTGACCATAAGTGGCCTGAAAAAAAACTTTGGTGGGCGCGAGGTCCTCACCGGGATTGAACTAGCAGTTCCGCGCGGAATGATCTTCACCGTCCTTGGACCAAGTGGAGCAGGAAAATCCGTGCTTCTCAAATGCTTGGCTGGAATCATAACCCCAGATGCCGGCGTGATTATGTTCGACGGCAGCGCACTTGGAGAAAATGACTTTTCCAGACGGGATTTTCGCAAACGAAGCGCTGTCCTTTTTCAAGGCAATGCTCTCTTTGATTCTCTCACAGCTCTTGAAAATGTGTCCCTTCCCCTTGAACAGACTACTCAACTTGACAAGGATGAGATACGCGCACGCAGCCTCGACTCTTTGCGGCAACTCGAAATGGAAGACTTCCGTCACCACCACCCCGGCGAGCTTTCCGGCGGCATGCAAAAGCGTCTTGCCTTGGCCAGAGCCATCGTTACACAACCTGAGCTGGTCCTTTTCGATGAACCTACCGCTGGACTTGACCCTCTCCGGAGAAATGCCGTTTTTGCCATGATCGCCAAATACCAACGCCTTGCCAGGTTCACGGCGCTTATCGTTACACACGATGTGCCAGAGGCAATAGTGGCAAGCGACCGCGTAGCCCTTCTGGAAAATGGGCAGATCCGATTTGAAGGCACCCCGGCCGATTTCACCTCCTCTTCCCACCCTGTAGTCTCCATGTTTCGCGATAGCGAAGCCGCCCTTCGCTCGACTATTTTATCCATCCGCTCCCCCGAACCCCTTCCATCATGAAAAAACATCCCTTGGAATTCCTGGCTGGCATCTTTGTGCTCTTAGGCTTGGCTGCTGTTATCCACCTATCGATCCGCGCCGGCTCTGGCTCGATTACAGATGGAGATACCTGCATCATAGAGGCCCGTTTTGCCAATGCCGGCGGCCTTCACTCAGGCAGCAGCGTGCTTGTTTCGGGAGTCACTGTAGGGCGCGTTGTGGGCCTACGCATGGACCCTGATGACTACTGCGCCATCGTCTCTCTTCGAGTCCCCACCACACTCCGCCTTCCTACGGATTCCATGGCATCGATCAAATCCTCCGGACTTATTGGAGACAAACATGTCACCCTTTCGCCAGGGGCCGATGAAACCTATCTTGAGCCTGGCGCGCGGATTCTTCTGACAGAATCTGCAGTGGATCTTGAGTCCCTAATTGGCAAAATGGCTTTTGGCTCTGTCTCCGAGGATTCAGAGCCCTCTGATTCACCACAAGAAATCGAAACCCCATGATTACACGCCCCTTTCTGCTGGCCCTCCTAATGCTTGGCCTCCACCCCGTCATCGCCTCCTCCACCGCCGAGGCAGAATCGTTTTTGAAAAATGCAGTCAGTCAAGTCGTCACCGTTGCAAAAAACGCTCCTGATGGCGCTTCGCTCGCCAATCAACTGAAGCCGCTTCTGGAAAAATCGATCAACTTCGATGCCATGACCCGACGGGCAGTGGGGCCCGGGTGGAGACAATTCACGAATGATCAACAAGTCCAGGCCATCCGATTGTTTACAACGCTTGTCATCCGATCCTACTCGGGGAAATTTACTCCAGGAGAACTGCCTTCCGTGGACTTCAAATCCGCCCAGTCACCAGCCCCAAGCAGAGTTGAGGTTGATACAGTAACAATTTATAAAGGAAGCAATTACGATGTTCTATATCGGCTTGAATTGCTGGGCGCAAAAGGGTGGCTCATTACTGACATTGTGATTGAGGGTGTTAGCATGGTTGCAAATTATCGCTCGCAATTCGATGCCCGCTTTAAGGCGGGCGGAGCCGAGGGCGTTATTGGTTCCCTAGAAAAGTCCACCCGGTGACAACCCCATTGAAACGCTGTCATTTCATGATCAAAGGGTATTTCCCATGATTTTTTTTCTCGTCCGTCTATTTGTTACTATCGTTTTCCTGGTTCCCTCCATCGGGTTACCCGCCTTTGGCCAAGATCTTATTGTCCTTGCAGACGGAAAATGCCCCAAACGACTCCCAAAAAACTCTACCGAGACCCTTTATTTATCCAGCGCGCTTGGATCGAAACCGCATTCAATTGCTAGGGTTGTTGTTGCGCCTAAGCCCACGCCAACACCAAAAGCCAAACCCGCAGAAATCACGATTCGAAAAGGCCCAGTAAAGCCAATTTCATCCACTCCCTCTACTGAATCCGACGAATATGATGACATCGATGAATATGGCGATGCTATCCATGTGTTTGATCCCATCCAACCGGTGAACCGAGGCCTATTTTGGGTTAACCACCAGCTTTACAGTTATATCCTCAAGCCTGCTACAAGGGTTTACACGACAATCATTCCCAAACCCTTGCGGACTGCGGTGAGAAACGTCTACGATAACGTGGAATATCCAATTCGCTTTACGAATCGCGTCCTGCAGCTTGATTTCAAGAATGCCGATATGGAAACGCGTAAATTTGTGGTGAACTCCGTGGGGGGATTAGGCGGTATTTTCCGGCTTTCCGACCACATCCCCTCGTTGTCAAATGTGCCATCCACCGATACAGGTCAGACCTTTGCCAAATGGGGTATTGGCCATGGTCCATATCTTGTATTGCCTGTGATTGGCCCAAGAAGCGTGAGGGACGCTGTGGGGCTGGCAGGTGATATCGCGTTGAATCCTGTGACTTGGGTTCCTTTTGGAGGGATCGGCGAGGCGGCCTCACTTGCCATCACAACACCAAACACCACCCGCAACATGGAGATGAGACTTCAAATTTACGATGCAACCACTCGCGACGCCATTGATCCCTACCTATCTCTCCGCGACGCCTACATCCAAAGCCGCGACAAGGCCGCTGAGAAAAAGTGATTCGGCGTCGAGTTCCCGCTTTCCTCGCCCCACCGCGCCCGTTTACCCTTCGCATCCGCATGCTCGCCTCCTTGCTTCAATGAAAACCCTTGTTATCGGTCACCGCAACCCGGACATGGATGCGATCGTTTCCGCGATTGGTTATGCTGAATTTAAGCGCGCTAGCGGGGTCGGAAATGTCTTTCCCGCCCGCTGCGGAAACACAAACCAGCGGATTGATTTTGCCTTGGGTAAATTCGGCGTTGAGGCCCCGATGTTTGTTGCCGATGTATTTCCGCGGATCGAGGATGTTATGGAGCGCAATGTGGTATGTATCCACAACGAGGCCCCGATTTATCAGGCGATGACACGCTTCGGAGAAGATCGTTTCCGGGGCCTTCCGGTGGTCAATGATAACCGCTCGTGCATTGGACTGCTTTCGGCATTCAAGCTGGGCAAATATCTCTTCCCGCCTCTTGAAAACCTCTCTTCGACACGTGTCGTAGAGGCCTCAATCACCCACATTCGCGATGCCATCCGGGGAATGCTCGTTACTGGCTCAGAGGATACCACTGTTTTTCCCCGCACGCTGGTTGTCGCGGCGATGCTCACAGAATCATTCAAAAAGCGCCTCGAACAACTTGATATCCCTTCCAGTGTACTGATCGTCGGCGACCGGTGGAACATCCATGAACTCTCCATCAAGGCCGGCGTTCCAGCGATCGTTGTCACCAATAATTTTCACCCGCCCGACCATATCCTCGATCTAGCGCAAAAGCACGGCACTACAATGATCCAGTCGCCCCACGACACAGCGACAACGGTCTTGCTTGCGCGAGCGGCCGTGACCGCCGGGCAGATGCTTTCGCCTGAGTTCACTGGGCTCAATCCCGAGACAACGCTTCGCCAAGCACGCATCGATTTAGCTATGGCCTCACAAGTCGCTTTTCCGGTGATAGGCCCGCAGAACCGCCTGCAAGGCATCATTTCCAAAAGCGACCTGCTTAAGCCTGTGCCACGCCAACTCATTCTCGTTGACCACAACGAGCTTCAGCAGGCTGTGGCGGGCGCAGAGGAGGTCCCGATCCTTGAGATTCTTGACCACCACCGCATTGCTGTCGCCCCCACTCAACAGCCCATTCTTTTCATGAACAGGCCGGTGGGATCCACAAGCACGATCGTGGCCGACATCTTTCGACAGGCCCGGATTCCTATTCCAAAACACATCGCCGGACTCCTCATGTGCGGACTCATCTCCGACACGCTCAACCTCACCTCGCCTACGACAACTCAAATCGACCGCGAGATCATGACTGAATTGTCCAAAGCATGCGGCATCAAGCCCCGAGATCTTGCTTCCGAAATTTTCTCGGTTGGCTCGCCCCTCACCAGCCTGTCAATGAATGAAGTCGTTACAACGGACTGCAAGGAATACACCGACCATGGAGTGACATTCAGTGTGTCACAGATCGAGGAAATCAGCTTTGCGCAGTTCGCATCGAAGCAAGACAAGCTCATCGCTGAACTCGAAAAATATCGCAAGGCCCACGGCTATTTCTTTTCCACCCTGCTTGTCACCGATGTTAATACGCAAAATTCGATCCTGCTGGCACGCGGATCGGAGAGCTTTACCCGCCTGATCGATTTTCCTGAGGCCGGACTTCACTCTTGGCGCCTGGACGGCATCGTCTCACGCAAAAAACAGCTCCTCCCCTACCTCACTTCTCAACTGGCTCGTATGGCCTGACCGCCAAGCCGCTTGAACTCTTGATTAGCGTAACCATCTCCGTCATGGTCTAAGACTTTTCCATGGCGAAACGTTCATCTGGCACTAGGACAACCACGATTATTGCGGGGTTGGGCCTTCTCCTGTTCGGGAGCTACCTTTTCGCTTCGCTGGCCAGCTTTGACCCGCGATCCGTTCCGGGTTGGGCTCCATTGATCAGCTCGATTTCGACCACGACCAGCATCCCCTCAAACCTTGGCGGCCCGATTGGTTCGCTTCTTGCCGGCTACATGCTTTTTCTTTTTGGCGGTGCTGCCTACTTGGTTTCGGTCACTTGCATCGGCTATGGGATTGCCGCAGTGTTCGTGGCCGGATTCGATCCGCGCGACAAGGCGGGTTGGGGAGTCCTCATGGTCCTCCTAGGGGCGTGCCTCCTCCAACTGCAACCTGTTTTCCTCCAAGATTGGAAATACGAACTCCGCATTGATGGCCCTGGTGGGTTTTTGGGGCTTTGGATTGGCGAGAAGGCCATCCATGCCCTGCTAGGCCCAGCCTCGTTTTTACTCCTCTTCGGCCTTTATATTGTAAGCCTTCTGTTTGCTGTTTCCTCGCATCCTCTACGAGACCTTGTCGCTCTCTGGAAGTCGATCCAGGCATGGCGCGCTGCTAGACACGCATCGAAGCTGGAGCGCATGAACGAGGGAAACCGCCTTGAGGAACAGCGCCGCAGCCTAGAAAAAACCGCAGGCAAGCTTGAACGCAAGCTGCGCAAGAAAGGCATAGAGGTGGCCCTTGATGAGCCCGAAATTGATTCTGGAGAGATTTCCGAACCAAACATCATCGATGCCACGGCCCCCTCAATCAATCTAAAGCCAAAACTCTCCTCTCTTCGCCAGAATTCTGAGCCCAAGGAAGCCTTCCCTCCCGGCCTCTACAATTTACGCCTAGAAAACTATACTCTTCCCGGCACTGACCTGCTGGATCCTCATGATGAAGAAGAGCGCCAACCCCTCGACCGTCAGGAGTTGATCGATATTCAATCTCTTATTTTGGATACCCTCGCGCAGTTCGGCATCAGCGCGAAACCTGGCACCATCACCAAAGGTCCAACAATCACCCGCTATGAAGTCTACCCCGACAAGGGTGTGCGGGTGGACAAAATCGTCGCTCTCGAGCGCGACATTGCCCGCGCCACTCGTGCAGAGCGCATCAATATCCTCGCTCCGATTCCTGGCAAAGACACGGTGGGCATCGAAATTGCGAACTCTAAAAAAGTGAAAGTCGCCTTGCGCGAATTGTTCGAGAAGGACGTGTGGCGCGAATCCAGCGCGCAGCTTCCCCTTGCCCTTGGCATGGATGTTTATGGCAACACGATCATTGGCGACCTCGCCAAGATGCCGCATCTTCTGGTCGCCGGCACCACAGGGAGCGGCAAAAGTGTATGTATCAACTCGATCATCGCCAGTCTGCTCTTCCGCTATTCTCCCGAACAACTCCGCTTCATCATGATCGATCCAAAAGTGGTCGAAATGCAGATTTACAATACCCTTCCGCATCTCATCACTCCCGTTGTAACGGATCCTAAAAAAGTCCTCCTGGCCTTGCGCTGGGTGGTTGATGAAATGGAGCGCCGCTATCGCATTTTTGCAAAGTGTAAGGTGAAAAATATTTCATCCTTCAATGAGCGCCCTCTTCCAAAATCGCAGAAGGAACTAGACGAGGAGGCTGAGCAAAAAGCCTCTTCGGAACCCGAAGAAGAGCCATCGGCGATCGATGCCGAACTGACCGATTCGACCGGCGAAGAGGATGAGCCTCCTATTGCACCTCCTGTTCGCGTGCCGCGCTCTGATGACCTTATCATTCCTGACCGCATGGCTTTTATTGTCGTGATCATCGACGAACTAGCCGACCTCATGCAGACCGCTCCAGCGGATGTGGAGAGCGCGATTGCGCGGATCACCCAGATGGCGCGTGCGGCAGGAATCCACATGATTGTGGCTACGCAGACGCCGCGCGCCGATGTGGTCACTGGCATCATCAAAGCGAACATCCCAAGCCGCATTGCGTTTCAGGTGGCTTCCAAAATCGATAGCCGCGTGATTCTCGACGAGAATGGCGCTGAGAAGCTTCTAGGCCAGGGCGACATGCTCTACCTCCCTCCAGGCACCTCGAAATATACACGCTCGCAAGGTGTTCTTGTCACTGAGGAGGAAATCCACCGGATCGTCGAATTTGTTTCAAACCAATCCGAACCAAATTTTGACTCAGGCATTCACGAAAAGCTCACTAGCACAATACCGCCCGAAGAAGAAGTCAGTGATGAGGATGAGGAATTGGTCAAGAAATGTATTGAGATTATCCGTCAAGAAAACCGAGCCTCCACGTCCATGCTTCAACGTCGGCTAAAATTAGGCTATACACGAGCCGCCCGTGTCATAGATATTCTCGAAAACCGCGGGATCGTCGGCCCGAAGGACGGCGCAAAAGACCGTGAAATTCTGGTCGATCTCAACGAGGACATGCCAATTTGAAAAGAAACCAACCATCCGACGAGGGAGAGTTTTTCATCGGCGCGCGGCTTGCCGCCCGACGTCAAAAGCTTGGCATTCCGATTGAAAAAGTGGCGCATGACATCCGAATGCCATTGAGCCGCTTGCGCTCTCTAGAAACAGATGACTTTAGCGGGTTCCCCCACCCCACCTATGCCCGCCTTTATCTCATCGACTACGCGAACTACTTGAATATCCCTTTGGCAGACATCCAAGACTTCCTTCCTTCCAACCAGAAGCTGGGGACCTCCGACAACGCTTACTTAGAGGTCATGTTGTCAAAACAGAACTTTATGCAGTCGGAACAATTCAAATCTCTCCGGCGGCTACTGAAGTTTGTTGGCGCAGGCGTGGCTGTGGCATTGGTTATCGCCGCCGGGATTTATTTTTGGAGGGGGTGGAAAAAGATCGAGCGCGTCCAACCTGCGGCAGAGTCTTCCTCCCTGGCGTTGCCTGACATTACCGAGGGGCCTATCAATGATGAGAGCTCTTCTATGGATCCCGCGCTTCTTGTATCTCCCGTCGATCCGCCGCTCCCATCGAATCCAGAGCCTGATCCCACGCCCGCTCCGCAACTTGCTCAGCCCTACCAGTATCCTGCATCCTCGGCAGCGCCGGCGCAAAAACCAACTCCTTCGACCATGATTCTGCCGCCATTTGAACCCGCCCCACGCCTGCCGCGGCCACAATGAAAACCACCAGCGGCCCGCAAGCCCTCATGACTCGACCCCGTGTAGGCATGATCAGTCTTGGTTGCGCCAAAAACCTCGTCGACGCCGAGATCATGCTGGGTTCTGCAAAAGCGGAGGGATTTGACATCACCGCCGATCCCGCAGAAGCCGATGTGCTCGTGGTGAACACATGTGGCTTCATCGATTCCGCGAAGCAGGAATCGATTGATGCAATTCTTGATGCCCACCGCCAGCGCGGCGAGGGTAATCGCCCTGATGCGCGGGTCGTTGTCAGCGGTTGCCTATCGCAGCGTTTTTCCAGCGACCTATCTAGCGAAATGCCTGAGGTTGATGCTTTTATCGGATTAGATCAAGTCGCTGAGGCGGGCGTAATTTTCCGGCGTGTGCTTGAGCGTCAACCGGCAGGGCCATTGAACCTTGTCACCGCCAAATCGCGCTACATTCCCGATTTCGCTACACCGCGGTTCCGCCTCACCCCGAACCACTCGGCTTACGTGAAAATCGCCGAGGGCTGCAACCACCCGTGCAGCTTCTGCGTGATCCCGCAAATGCGCGGCCGCCACCGCAGCCGCCAGATTGATTCGGTGGTCCGCGAAATCCGTGCTCTCGTTGCTGAGGGGGTAAAAGAAATCAATCTCATTAGTCAAGACACCACCTATTACGGCATGGACCTCTGGGAGCAAAAAGCCGGGCCCCGCCAACCCGTCGACCCCGCCCGCGGCACGTCTCTCATCCACCTCCTCGATGAGATCGGCCAGATCGGCGGCGATTTCTGGGTGCGCCTCCTCTACACCCACCCCGCCCACTGGAGCGACGACCTCATCGCCGCCATCGCGCGGAATCCCCATGTCGCCCGCTATGTCGACATGCCGCTCCAGCACATCCACCCCGAGATGCTCAAGCTCATGCGCCGCGAGACCTCTCGCGAGCATATCGAGGAATTGATCGGCCGCATCCGTGCGGGCATTCCCGGCATCGGGCTGCGCACAACCTTCATCGTCGGCTTTCCAGGAGAGACCGAGGAACACTTCGAAAGCCTGTTGGAGTTTATCGACACCACCCGCTTCGAGCGCCTCGGCGTGTTCAACTACTCCCAGGAGGACGGCTCACGCGCGGCCAAGATGGACAACCAAGTTCCCACCCGCGTGAAAAACCGCCGGCACCGCGAAGCCATGAAACTTCAACAACGCATCGCCAAGGAGATGGCTGACAGTCAAACCGGTCATACCCTTAAAGTGCTTGTCGAATCTCCTAATATAGCCCGCACAGAGCACGATGCCCCCGAAGTTGATTGCCGGGTTATCCTCACCCGCCCGGCCACGCCAGGCGCCTTCATTCAAGCAGTTGTCCTAGGCTCCCAAGTCTATGACATTGTTGCCGAGCCTATCGGTTAGTGGAATCATCCATTTATAACGTTGCGCGATTTAATTGATCGCTCCATCCCCCCCCATCCTGTCTATGCTCTTGGATGGAATTTTTTTAAGACGCCGTGCAATGCGCTTTTTTCGATATGAGTGTATATTTGCGTTGTTGAGATGTCGGCGTGGCCAAGGAGTTCTTGGATCACGCGAAGATCGGCGCCGCCGCCCAGGAGGTGCGTGGCGAAGCTGTGGCGCAGGAGATGTGGATGCACGTGCGATTCGATCCCTGCTCTAGAAGCATATTGATTTAGTAATTGGCGTATGCGGGGCGTTGTGAGTTTTTTTCCCCGTACAGAGAGAAATATTTCACCCCCAGTTTTTTTTGATACAAGCGTCGGCCGTTCTGTATCGAGGTAGGATTTGATCGCTTTACATGCGGGTTTTCCAAGGGGAACCAGGCGCGTCTTACTCCCCTTACCGGTAATTCGGATGAATTGAGCCTCCAGGTCGACATTCTCCAAGCGCGCGTCGCAGAGTTCTGACACCCGAAGGCCGCTGGAGTACAACAATTCAATGATGGCGCGATCGCGGCGGCCCAGCGGATCAGTTGTTTCAACACTCTCAATAAGGCGCCTGACTTCCTTTTCGTGCAAGATCCTAGGCAGACGCTTGTCTGCGCGCGGAAGCGCGAGGTTCTCGGCTGGATTGATTTTCCAACCCTTACGCCCTACCAAAAAGCGAAAGAAAATGCGGATAGCGACGGCTTCAATGCGAATCGAAGCGGCTTGGAGGCCTGCCTTTTTGCGGCATATGAGGAACTCAGTAATATTCCGAGCCTCTATCGACTCCCAATCACGCAATGAGCCAAGAGATTGAATCCACCGCGCAAATATCTCTAATGAACGCTGGATGAGAATTTGATAACTATCGGATAGCCCACGCTCGGTAGCCAAATACATGAGAAATTCATCGATTGGCCCTTGCAAGGCATTGCCCTTGTTGTTTTCAGATTCACTCACATATTGATAACTATCTAAATTTATAATTTTTCACAATACGCGCCGTAGTGACAACACCGTTTGCATTATCATTTTTTGTTTATTTTACTTTTGAATGATTTTCCGGTGATGTTGCAATTTTATATCATGCTTCTGCTTTTCATTTGTTTTTGCTGAGATCAATTCTAACCCCCACCCCACTATGATCACTTTAATTTTCTAAATTTAGGCTAGACAGCCTTAATTGCCATAGGCGGACTTTTTTTAGCCAAGAGCAGCGGAACGTGATTTCTGATCGAAACCATGCACTTGCCCACCTGTCATAATCTTGTTTATCATATACTGCTCGACATTGGGGCAACTCCCTTAATCTTTCTCACTCCTTCTTCCCTCCCCATAATTTGATCCCAGCCATTGGGATTTATGGACGCTTGCTTTTTGTTAGCTCATTTGTTCCACGTGGAACGCTGTCAACCGCCCATTCGTGGCGCCACCTTCATAAATCGCCGCCAAAGCCCCTAGAGCGCCGTTGCGCCCGCTTAGGCGACAGACCCCTTCTTCTTGCCTGGAAAGATCAACCGAAGGCAATCTGAGGGCATGTTTTTTTGGCGATTGCCTTTCAAATCAGGCTTTCATAATTCCCATGCTCCGCCTAGATGGATTTGGCGCAATGCTTCAAAAGCACCAATTCCAACAGAGGTTGAAAGGTTTAAGCTTCTAGCCCCATTTCGCATAGGGATTCGAACGCAAGATTCAGGGTATTTATGGAGGAGCGATTCAGGCAACCCGCGTGATTCTCGACCAAATACCAACCAATCCCCAGACTTGTAATTGACCCCCCAGAACACGCTTGAAGCCTTCGTGGTGAAAAACCAGACGCGTTCACAATTGATTGCCGACTCGCATATTGCCCTCCAACTCTCCCAAACACGAACATCGCACTCTGTCCAATAATCCATGCCCGCTCGGCGCAATTCTTTTTCATCTAGGGAAAAGCCCAACGGCCCGACCAAATGAAGCCTTAACCCAACAGCCATACATAACCTTGCGATATTGCCTGTGTTAGGTGGGATTTCAGGCTCAACCAAAACGATATTCAACAGTTCTCTCATAATCTTGATTGAGGGAGGGGAATTATATGTTCCACGTGGAACATATCAAAAATAAATACATTCAAAACAAGACAACGGAAAAAGGCGCGACATAGTTGCATGAGAGACTCCGCAAGCTAGTCATTCTTTATTCTTCTTGAATGGGGAAGAACCCAGTGAAGCAACTTTTAAGCATTGCGCCCGCAACAGGATTTGAATTTTTTGCCAGAACCACAAGGGCAGGGGTCATTGCGACCCACTTTTGGTAGTTCACGCTTTAGCGGGAGTTCCTTTTTCGGATGCGGAGGGTTGTCGGGCGTTGAATCATCATCTTCAGCCTCATTCAATTCCGGGTTGAGGAGATGCTCTGGGCGCGAAAGGATGTGAGGCATATTCTCCAGCATTTGCTCAAAAGCTTGTAGACTAGTGGCGCTACGGAAGAGATTGTGAAGCGCCTCACCCTTGATGGTGTCCATGAGGTCAACAAACATGGCATAAGCATCGTTTTTATATTCAACAAGGGGGTCTTTTTGACCAAATGCACGAAGATAGACTGCTTCACGGAGGCCATCCATAGCGTATAGATGCTCCTGCCACAGTCGGTCAATAGCGTTGAGGATGATGTAGCGCTCGAGGCCGCGGACGGCGTCGGGGTGTTCCAGGGAAGCCT
The DNA here is from genome assembly GCA_937888355.1 of uncultured Spartobacteria bacterium. Lineage (GTDB taxonomy): Bacteria > Verrucomicrobiota > Verrucomicrobiia > Chthoniobacterales > Terrimicrobiaceae > UBA967. The sequence continues at coordinate 18,613 of CALAPX010000129.1, read as the reverse complement.
TGCGTTCGTAGGCGTCGGTGATGGTTTGGACAATGAATTCAGCGGATTGCTCAGGGGTGCGAGTGTCGAGGGCGGCTTTTTCCTTGGTGAGGCCAAGGGGAAAGGTGGTGTTAATCCAATGGAGGAGTCCGTCGTAGTCGCACTCCTCGCCTTCGCTGGCTTCGAGGAAGGCGGAGACCTTCTTAGGGACGATCTCGGAGATGACTTCAAGGATGAGGTCACGGGGATTTTCAGCATCCATGACCTCGTTGCGGTAGCCGTAGATGACCTCGCGCTGCTGGTTCATGACGTCGTCGAACTCCAGGGTGCGCTTGCGGATCATGTAGTTGCGCTGTTCGACGCGTTTTTGGGCTGTTTCGACGCTTTTGTTGAGCCAAGGGTGCTCGAGTTCCTCGCCTTCCTGAAGACCAAAAGTTTCCATGATCTTCGTCATGCGGTCGCTGGCTCCAAAGTTTCGCATGAGATCATCTTCAAAGCTGACATAAAATCGGGAACGCCCAGGGTCGCCTTGACGAGCGCAACGACCACGGAGTTGGCGATCGATGCGGCGGGATTCATGACGTTCTGTACCAAGAACAAAGAGACCCCCTATCTCAGCGACCCCCTCTCCAAGCTTAATGTCAGTACCCCGCCCAGCCATGTTGGTGGAAATAGTAACCGCGCCCTTAAGTCCAGCTCGGGAGACAATCTCCGCCTCCTGCAAGTGATATTTTGCATTCAGGACGGTGTGGGGAATCTTTTGCAATTTTAACATGCGGCTCAGCAACTCAGAAGCCTCAACACTGCCAGTCCCAACGAGAATCGGCTGACCGGTGGCATGAGCTTCCTTGATCGCCTGAATGGAAGAATTGTATTTTTCACGGCGCGTCTTGTAAATACGGTCATTTTCGTCCAAGCGCTTCACTGGCCGGTTGGTAGGCATGACATTCACATCCAGTCCATAAATGTCATGAAACTCACTAACCTCAGTCTCCGCTGTTCCAGTCATGCCAGCCAGCTTTTGATAGAGTCGGAAATAATTTTGGATTGTGATCGTGGCCAGTGTTTGGGTTTCACGATCTATCTGAACCCCTTCTTTGGCTTCAACGGCTTGGTGAAGACCATCAGACCAACGACGGCCTGACATTTTACGGCCAGTAAAGGTGTCGACGATGATGACCTTGTTTTCCTCGACAACATATTCAACGTCTTTTTCATAGAGGCAGTACGCTTTTAAGAGTTGAGTAATATTGTGAATCCGCTCTGCTTGCGTGTCGCAGTATTGTTGACGGGCGGATTTCTTTGTAACTTTTTCGTCAACCGATAACGCTGTATCGTTTTCTATATCAGCATACTCTGTCAGCAAGTCGGGCAAAGTAAACGCATTAATATCATCCGGATTCAAGTAATTACGGCCCTGTTCCGTAAGGTCTGCTTCATGAGACTTTTCCTCAATAGTGAAAAAGAGCTCCTCTTTTAATGCCACAAGCGCTGCCTTTCCTTCCGTATCCTTGTAGAATTCGAGTTCAGCCCTATCCATTAGCTTACGCATTTCGTGGTCTTCGAGATGGCGGAGGAAGGCTTTGTTGCGCGGTTGACCAAGCTTGAGTTTGAAAAGGATGCGGCCTGCCTCATCGTTTTTATTTGCAGAGATCAAATCTTTGACTTCAGTGGCCAAGCGATTGCAAAGCATTGTCTGCTTTTTAACTAATTGATCTACAAGCGGTTTAAATTTATCATATTGATGCGTAGATACAGTGGCAGGACCTGAAATAATGAGCGGGGTTCGGGCTTCGTCGATAAGAATTGAATCCACTTCATCGACGATTGCAAAAAAATGGCCCCGTTGAACTTGTTGTTCGCGGCTGGTGGCCATCCCATTATCGCGGAGGTAATCGAACCCAAACTCACTGTTCGTCCCGTAGATAATGTCGCATTGATATTGCTGGCGGCGGAGTGTGGGCGATTGGTCGTTTTGAATAACTCCAACAGAAAGTCCGAGGAATGTGTAGAGTTGGCCCATCCACTGCGCATCACGTTGGGCGAGGTAATCGTTCACTGTCACGACATGAACACTGCGTCCAGAAAGGGCGTTAAGATAGACAGCCAACGTAGCAACAAGGGTTTTCCCCTCGCCGGTCGCCATCTCAGCGATACGGCCCTTGTGGAGCACCATCCCGCCGAGAAGTTGGACATCGAAATGAACCATGTTCCATGTGAGGGGATGGCCGCACACATCAAAAGAACGACCGCAAAGCCGGCGCGCGCCATTTTTTACAACCGCAAAAGCTTCCGGAAGGATCCCCTGGAGCTCTTCATCTAATTGCACGGGATCAGAGATTTTTGAAAGACGATCTTTCCAATCTTGGGTCTTCTCGCGAAGAGCGTCATCAGGAAGAGATTTCAACTGCTCTTCCAGATCGTTTATTTTTTTTACGATCGGCAGCATTTGGCGAAGTTCACGCTGATTTTTCGAGCCGACTATTTTTTTCAGGATCCAAGCAAACATAACAAAAATGGTAGAAGTTTATCTAAGCGGATGGAATAGGATTTGAAAGGCGTAAGTGACCGAGGGGCGCGAGGTGGTTGCTGGACGTAGGACCTCAGAAAAAGTACAGCCCGTCGCGGCGATTGCTGCAACGGGCTGTTGTTCCCCCCAGAACGTCGATCACCTTAGGGCGAAATTTCAAGAGCGCAAGGAGTATTTTTGTTATCTGAGAATAATTTATTTGCTCACGAGCCCAAGACGTTGACAGATCTCACGGGTCGCGGTGGACTGATTCAATGTGTACAAATGAATGCCTGAAACACCATTGTCTAAAAGGTCGGCGCACTGTTCGGTGGCGTAATGAAGACCTATTTCGCGAACAGCTTCAGGGGAACTTGTTGCTCGTTGGAGCGCTTTGAGTAGGCGAGCTGGAAAGCGACTCCCTCCGGCAAGTTCGGCCATTCTTTTCATTGAAGAGAGGCTCGTTACCGGCATGATCCCCGCGATAATGGGTACATCAATACCGGCTAGTGTGCAGCGTTCTCGGAAGTCGTAGAAATCATGATTATCGAAGAAGAGTTGTGTGCAGATATAATCTGATCCCTCTGCTATTTTTGCTTTCAGGTGCTCCATTTCCAAAAGACGATTGGGCGTGTCAGGGTGACCTTCTGGAAAGCCCGCCACGCCGATTCCAAAGCCTCTTGGATCAGGATGGCCTCTAAATTTTTTAATAAATCGGACAAGATCAGCAGCATGAGCAAAAACGTCGCTTGAATGATCGTAGTCACGTTGGTTTTGCGGGGGGTCACCGCGCAAGGCAAGAATATTGCTCACCCCCGCATTGGCATACCGCTCTAGGATAGAAATAATATCTGACTCATTGTGTCCGACGCAGGTGAGATGAGGGATCGGGTCGAGGGTGGTTGTTTTTTTTAAGCGAACAACGAGATCGTGAGTGAGTTCACGGGTAGATCCCCCGGCACCGTAAGTAACACTAACAAAGTGCGGCTCTATTTGCTCTAAGTCTCGTATTGTTGTGTAGAGTTGCTCTTGGGAATCTTCCGTTTTTGGCGGAAAGAACTCAAATGAGACAGTTGGATTGCTGGATTGAAGGATGTCGCAAATATGCATTTCTCTGATTCTTAAATCGGTTGCTTTTTCCCTTTACCATAGAGGCATGTCCACGCAGATTCGCGCATCTCTACCATCCGAGAACTTTGGCGAAGATAAGTGGAGCTACAATAGTGGCGTCTGACTCAATAATAAACTTTGGCGTTTTCTCTCCAAGCTTCCCCCATGTTATTTTTTCATTAGGGACAGCTCCTGAATAACTTCCGTAGCTGGTTGTGGAGTCGCTGATCTGACAGAAATACGCCCATAGAGGGACATCTGTGCGGCGTAGATCCTGATGAAGCATAGGAACGACACAGATGGGAAAATCCCCAGCAATCCCGCCGCCGATCTGGAAGAATCCAATGGGGGTCTTATGGCTTGTAGGCGCATACCAATCAGCAAGTGAAATCATGTATTCAATCCCTGACCTTACGGTGTGAATATTTTTGATAGTCCCTTCGATACAATGACCAGCATACATATTTCCGAGTGTCGAATCCTCCCAACCAGGGACAAAGATCGGCAGGTTTTTTTCCTTTGCAGCGATCATCCAGCTGTTTTTTGGATCTATCTGGAAATTTTTTTTCAGTTCCGGCGACTCAAGGATCTTCCAGAAGAATTCATGAGGGAAAAACTGCTCTCCTTGCGCATCCGCATTCATCCATTCTTTGAGGATTACATCTTCGATCCTGCGCATCGCTTCCATCTCTGGTATGCAGGTATCTGTCACTCTGTTCATATGTCGCTTCAAAAGGGCTTGCTCATCTGCGGGTGTGAGGTCCCGATAGTGAGGAATCCGTTCATAGAAATCATGCGCGACAAGATTGAAAATGTCCTCCTCAAGGTTTGCTCCAGTACAAACGATGCCATGAACTTTTCCTAATCGGATCATTTCAGCGAGAGATATTCCCAGTTCCGCTGTGCTCATGGCTCCAGCAAGGGTCATGAGCATGACTCCACCTGATTCCAAATGCTTTGTATAAGCCTCTGCGGCATCTTTCAGTGATGCTGCATTGAAGTGGCGGTAATGAAGGTCTATGAAATCTGAAACTGGACTGAGTGACATTATTTGAACTGTTAAATTAGATCAGGCATTTTACCTCATTTCAATGAAGAGCCAAGTCTTGATACAAGCCTTAGCGAAGTTTTTCACAGAGATTATAGAAGAATTAAAAAATCATTACATTCTTATTCTTCTTAAGGGTGTGAACAATCATGAAGAATTGTGTTCCTCGTCTCATTGAAAGGCGTTCCACGGGGAAGAAGACCTGTGAAAAACGGGAGTTTTTAAGAGAAAAGAAAAAGATAAATCAAATAGAGAGTGATTTTATTAATGGTTATCCGCAAAAACTCACATGTTTTGCACAACCGCTAAGTCAATTGATTTGAGCTATGAGGGTGTAGGTGTAGGCGGTTTCATTTGTATCAACACGGCCTTTTTTGGAAAAGGTGTGTTTTTTATGATCGTACGAAAGGAAACCACGCGAAGGGAGCCTTTAAATGTATGAGAAGAAAAGAGGCGGAGGGCCTCATCCACGCCATCGGAAAGGGTTAAATCTAGTGAAAGGACGTTACCATCACAGGAGCCCTTCAGCGATGAATGAAGTAAGGAAAAGCGGGTAGATGAAGAAAAAAAGGGCGAAATCACAAGAGATTGATAAAAAATAACATCACCTTTAAGAGTGTGAATTTTAGTTTTTGTACGGTCAGAGTTATTGAGGGTTGTGGCGGAGAGTTATTCGTTAAGAGAGGATTCTGTTTTTGGTTCAGGAAAACGGATCATTGCCACATCAAGTTGGTTTGCAGAAGAGGAGAAGGATAGGATCAATAAACAGAGGAGGATAACAAATACTTTCATGATTGGCTTCTTCAAGCCATTATAAAAAAAGGTAATGAGTTTTCTATGGTTTACAGAAGATGGAGAAAAGCGGTGCGCCAATACATGGAGGGCAGAGGGGGCGATTGGAGTCGTCGCTTGTGTGCATGGGATGGGTGGGGCAGGGGAGCAGTTCGCCCCGCTACCAGAAATGGTGAAGGGTTTTTCCTTCTATGCATTGGATTTAAGGGGGCAAGGGAGAGACCCTGTTGTCTCTAGACGGGGATTGGCGCTGAATGTGGAGTGGCAGATGAGGGATATAGCCGCTTTTTTGAAAGCTGTGAGACAAGCTCATCCCGATGAACCGCTGTATTTGATGGGGGAGAGTATGGGATCATTGTTAGTCGCCTCGTATGCTGCAGGTGGCGACAGGGGAGCAGAACTAGGGCTAAGTGGAGTGATTCTATCAGCGCCGGTTGTTGCACTGATACGGGCGGTTCCCAAGCCGGTCCGGTTGATATTAAGGACGCTTGGTAAAATGTTCCCAAATTATAGGCTTTCGCCGAATAGATTTGTAAACGGAAATACGACGGCTCCTCCGATTACGCGAGACAGAGCTTATCAGGATTCGCTCAAAGAAAAAACACACTACATTTCGAATTTCAGCCTCGGATTTCTGGTGGAGTTGGGAGCGTTGATTGATGGCAGCAAAGCGATAGCAAAAAAAATAAAGCTACCCACCTTAGTTCTGGCGGCTGGTCAGGATTGTTATGTGCGGATTGATCAAGTGGAGTCATGGTTTCACCAAATCACATCGGAAAACAAAACACTGAGGGTTTACCCAGATGCATACCATTTACTATGGCATGATTGGGATAAAAACTTGGTGGGAGAAGATATTAGTAAATGGCTGAGCCAAGAAAGATAAGCGAAAAGCTTAAAGTAGTTTAATAGGGCGCTAAATCACTTCCCGAATTTTGCGGATTGGAAGGCAGGCTGAGGTAAATCTTCAGGCAAACCGAGCAAATCAACAAACTCTTCTTCAATGTTTTGTTGGATTAGTGGTTGACCTTGGGCGTCCATCAAGCGTGCGGTAACAAAAATGATCAAGTTTTTCTTTATAGTCTGATCCACATTTGAGCGAAACAATCTTCCTGCAAGTGGGATATCGCCAAGAAGAGGAACCTTATCTTGGACTTTTTGCACATCTTCACGGATAAGTCCACCGAGAGCAACTGTTTGACCATCCCAAACGGTGACATTCGTATCAACGGATCTAACAGAAAAGATCGGCTGGTTCATTGTGTTGGGAGTGATGACGTAGGTCTCAATGCCTGATGGGTTTCCAACAAGGATAGAAGCTGGGTTGAAGCGGGGGCCAATAACAGGAGAGCCATAGTTCACAAATCCATCAAAATTGACGACGCGCGGAGAAAGATAAAGGTCGATAGTATAATTATCCGCGCCAACCACAGGCTCGACTTCTAATGTCACGCCAAGCTCTCGGTTAGTAAAATCTGTCGGATTGGCGGGTGTAATGATAGACGACGTAACAACAATGCCTTCTCTAGCACCACCACCACCACCACCACCATTATTATTATTTCCACCACCACCAGCCGATGACTCCGGAACCTCAGGGGGCTCAAAGCTTTCAGGATATGGAAAGTCATGTACAATTTTGACGGTTGCTTTGCTGCCGCTCTTTGTGGTGACTTTAGGGGCCGACATGAGATCAACACCTTTTTGCTGGCTTAGGGCACGGATCACCATTTGGAACTGGGGGTTGGAGAATACACCGGCAATACCGAAAATACTAGGGCTAGCCACATTAAAACCTTGTGGGACTTGAGCAATTAAAGCGTCAATACTGTTAGCGGTTATTGCAGAATTTAATCCAGTGCCGATACCTGATCGCGTGCCTGCTGTAACAGGATTTCCACCCACTTGATTGAATGGGTAATTACTATAGTAGTCGCCAGAGGTTTCTTGGCCCAGGCCCATTGTTCCGCCGTTCCCATACATTCCTCCTCCTATGGATAATGGACCGAGAAGCCAATCAAACCCTAACTCATTCAAATTGTTTTGAGAAATTTCGACAAATTTCGACTCGATTTCGACCTGATTTGGGGCAACGCCCATTTCTCCCTCAATAATAGTATCGATAGTGTCGATAGCAGACTGAGTGTTCCTAACGATAAGGCGGCTACCTGAAGGAATATAGCGGGCAAAGGCATCGGGATTGGCAAAAGGGACACCTTGTTCTTCCAGAAATATCTTAGCATCACGTCGATCGGACAGTCGTGTATTATCATCTGAAGAGCGAGACCCCATAGCGGGGCTGGATCCCTCGCTGGCGGAGACAGGAATAAAGCCGGGGGAGACACGGTATTCTTTAGTCACAAGATCCTCGGTGGAAGCAGAAGGAGAAAGAATTTCCACCGCAAAAGGATCAATTTTATATTTTAGATCAGATAACTCAGTGAGGTAGCGAATCGCCTCTATCAGAGGGATATTTGTGATAGCTGGAGAGATTGAAATTTTTGTGGATGGAGTGGTTTGGGTTGAAGTGGAGACTTCAGAATCAGAGCTACCAATTTGGGGGTCTTTGCCAAGCTTGAGAACGATATTAACCCCTTGTTTATCCGGATCCAGTTTGCGGCTTTCAAACTTTAGAAAATCAACAAACTCACGAACAGTAACCTCAGGAAAATAGATTTTATCTAAGACGATCTTGTTAAGTTTACTAGTGATGGAGGCTTTGGATTCTTGTGCAACTTGATATGTTGACATCGCGGTTGATCGAGTAGCCTCAGTGCGCTTTGGCACAGACCTATTCCACGACTGTTCAACAAGCCAGAGCAAACGGCTACGCGTTTCATTATATGATGTCTCGTAATACTTTGTTCTTCTATTATTTAAAGACTCCAAGCCTTGGCGGGCGGCAATATTATAGGAATCGAGATTTAAAACCTCCTCATAACGCTTCTGGGCGAGATCGTATCGACCGGTGGCGGAGAACCCTTCCGCTTGATCAAGCAACTTCTGGGTGTCATCGCGTCGCACGGCAAAAGGAGGATCGATAGTTTTATTGTAATAATCTTGTTGCTCGAGATTTGCTAATAACTTAGCGGCTGGTTTAAAGTTGGGATTTATTGATGGGGCAAGGACAGATTTGGCAACGCGTTCAGCCTCATTGTAGCGGCCTTGTCCGATGAGCCAATTTGCAAAATCCATGGCACAATTGGAAAATATTGAAATGGTCGTTTTACGCATGGCTTCAGTAGCCTGGCCGGAAGGAATTAATTCAACAGCTTGAAAGGCAATATCATAAGCGGAAGCCCAATTTTTATCAGAAGTTTCCCGGTGGGATTTTTCAAGAAGTTTCTCCGCTTCCATGACGCGCGCTTGACGTCGGGCGATCTCATTTTCCGAGGTCGTCACGATGGTTGGAGGGGATTGACCAAAGAGCGGGGGCAGCAACATCAGGGAAATAAAAGCGGGGAAAATCCATGAAAGCGCATGGGACATGCAAGAGCGGCGTGCGGCAAATAGGAAAACGTGTGGTGTCATTGCGAAAGTGGGAGGGAGTCTGGATCTTCTGGAATCAAGTCATCCATGGGGGCCGCAATATCGGGATCAAGGCTCAATACTAAAGAGTTATCCAGTTCCTCCATGATTGGCTGGCCTGCAGGATCCATAAGCCTAGCTGTGACAAACATGATTAGATTGCGTTTCACGTGTTGATCTACATTTGAGCGAAAAAGCCGCCCAGCGAGGGGGATGTCGCCCAGAATAGGGACCTTATCTTGAACTTTTTGAACATCTTCACGCATGAGGCCACCCATCACAACAGTTTCTCCATCATAGACAGAAACCGTGGTTTCAACCTCACGGGTTGAAAACACGGGCATGTTTATATTATTTGAGGTAGCTTCAAAAGTGAAGGAAGGGCGAGCAATTCCTATAAGATCAAGCGCACCAGTAGCATTTTCCACAGTGGCGTAAATTGGGCTTCCGTAATTTATAAACCCATCAAACTCAATTACTCTTGGAACCAATTGAAGGTCAATCGTGTAAAGATCGGGGCCTACTGTAGGAACAACTTCCAAGGTAATGCCGGTATTTTTTACATCCCACGAAGAAGGTGTGTTGGGAACTACTGGAGAGTAGGTGGTGCCTTGACTTTTTGATAGTTGAGGCGGATCAAAATTAGTAGGATATCTAAACTCTCGAACGATTTCGATTTTCGCATTCATCCCACTTTTGGTAGTAACTTTAGGGGCACTAACTAGATCGATTCCTTTGCTCTGGCTGAGAGCCCTGAGCACAACTTGGAATTGTGGGTTGGTAAAGACACCGGCGAGAGACAGGATGCCAGGAGCGGCGCCAGATAGCCCTGCCCCCCCTAGTAGAAGGGCGTCAACTGCGTTGAGTTGAATAGCTGTGCCAAAGCGGCTTCCAGCTCCGCTGCGGTTCCCTGCAGTGATTGGGCCTGAGGTCCCAGAAGAGGCTCCAACTGGAAGACCGGTGGCTGGGTTGATCATCGGATATGAAGGGGCGGAGATGGTGCGAGCGAACCCTTCGGTACCACCACCACCATAAATTCCAGAGCCAGCAGGGAGTGAAAACTGGCCGAGAAGCCAATCGAATCCTAGTTCATTAAGATTGTTTTGTGTCACTTCGAGGAATTTAGTTTCAATCTCGACTTGGGTTGGACGCTCAGCAATTGATGCCTCCACAAGGGCATCCACGCTCTCTAGACTAGATATTGTGTTTTTCACAATCAGTCGGCTTGAGCTTGGAAGGTAGTTAGCGCTTGCGCCCTCTGGAAAAGTGATCCCCTGCGATTCAAGGAAATTCTTGGCATTGAATGATCGGGCTTCGATCGCAGGCTGGGATGCGGAGGACAAGCCAATCGAAGGCTGGCTGGCTCCGGAAGGGGCTCCTTGCATAAAGCTGGGTGGGACCTTGTATTCTTTTGTTAAAAGAATGTCCGTATTTTCGGACATGGGTACGAACACGACTGCATGTGGGTCGACTTTAACCTTCATGCCAGCGGAACTCGCGATGTAATCTAATACCGCACGAAGCGGGAGATTTGTGGCGTCAAAGGTGATTGGGTAGTCGGTTTCACCTGGAGATTTCTTAACGAGAATATTAATCCCTTTTTTCGCTGGGTCTGGCTCAATAGTATCGAGTTCAGCAGCTCGACGGCACAGGTTGTCTAGCGCCACGCGGAGCGAAGCGTCATTAAACTCAATTGATGGGATAATAATGGCATCGAGTTTTTCGTGGATCCCTTGTGTCGTGCGCCCGGCTATTTCTGGTTGCTCGATGAGGGACGTAGGCGCATCAGTGAATTTTGTTACAGGGAGCTCCCATGCTTTTGAAACTTCTGCAAGGACGGCGGTGCGTGTTTCATTGTAGGCTGCTGTGGCATAGGTTGATCTTGCCACGTTTATTTTTTCCATGAAACGCCTGGCGGCGATATTGTATTTATCGAGGTTGAGCGCTTGCTCACAGCGCTTAAAGGCAAGATCGAATCGACCAGAAGCCTCGAAGCCCTTAGCCTCTTGAAGAAGGCGCTTCACCTCCTCCGTTCGCGCGACATGTTGAGGAGTCAGTGTGCCGCGATCAACAAATGCCTTCGGGTCGACAAGTTGGGAGCGGAGTGAAAGTGCTGGTCCGTAACTAGGATTATAACGTTCTTCAAGAATGACCTCAATAGTGGTTTTGGCATCCGCGTAGCGGCCTTGTGAAACCCGGAGCTGAGCAAGTTTGTGGGCGGCTTTGCAAAAACCCTCTAAAGCTTGCTGGCGTACATCCGCTGAGGCAGCTCCCGCCAGCGGCAAGGTGTCAACAGCGCTCTTATAGAAAGAGTAAGCCTCTTCGTAATCCATTGAGGCAGTCGCCAAATCGCCTTTTTGAACTAACGCAGCTGAGTAGAGCTTCTTCTGTTCAAGTTCTTGAATCTGGCGTTCTACAGCGCCTTGGACGCCAGGATATTGCGCGGATACAACAGGCAGTCCGACAATAACAACAATCCCTATCAAGCAAAACATAAAGAAACGGGAAGAAAATCTCATTGGGGGTTTTTAGAATCCTTGGTAATCCGATAAGTTTGCCCAGTTTTAGTGTCCTGTATCTGCGCGGAGTCGGGGTTGATGTCAATGATTTTGAATTCGATCTGGTCGGGCTTCAGTAGGAAAGTCTCACCCTTTTTTTGGATAAAGGTCTCAGCTGTGATTTGATTCAAAAATGTCCCCTCGGATCGTGGGTCATCCGTTTGTTTGTCCTTCACTAGAATAATGGTGTGGCCATTTTCGATATTTTCCAACGTCAATTCTGATGCATCCACAGGAATGCCTCGAGCATCAATAGATTTTTTTTCCTCGTAACGCCCGATTTTATAGGGGGCACCTTCGATGACGTCATTTAGCTTTTTATACTGCGTGCGTGCGGCTCCTTGGAGTTCGAGAAAGTTGAGCTGAAATTCTTTGGCGGAACCAGAGGGGTCGCCTTTAAAAATGATGCGGAAGGGCAGGGATTTAAAGGCGATGAGCTTTAGCTTATTATAAGCAGCCGGCTTTGATGTGCGATCAACGGGGCTTTTTCCGGCGAGGAATTCCTCAAGGTTTGAGAATCCATCACCATCAGAATCTCTGGATTTGATGTCTTTGGCGGTATAGTCCAACCCGTGCTGAATCAACCAAGCGTTGGTGATGGGATGGTGAAGGTTTTCATTTCCCTCAATTGGATCGAAAAGCTTACCGTCTTTCAGCAGATAGGCTCGGGAGACAAGAAGAGAGGCTCGGGAGGAATCGTTGCCGGAGTAAATCCATTTGGTGGGATGTGATGCCTTTTGCTGCGCACTAGAAACAGACGAGACATTAAAATCGGGGATTTCATCATTCGCGGGAATGGATGCGGGTTCCAATAATTCTTGATCCGATGATTTAGCAGTCCAAAAGACAAGGCCCGTACTTGCAACCAACATGAATAATGCAATAGCGAGAACCGAGAGATCGTAGTGCTTTTTGATCCAATCCATCATGGCTTAGGCTTGAAGGTTGTGGATTCCTTGGCTAGCTCTGGGAAGGTTGGAATTTCGACAAGGAGCGTAGAAGTAACAATCTCATTACCGACAACAACATGGAGGTGGGTATCAACCGCATCTTTTTGATTGATCTGTTGTATTGGGCGCAGGGGCCTTGGAGGAGTGGCCGGTTGCATTATTTTATCGGAAAATATCTTCTGTGGGGGATCTGGATTCGAGTTTTCAAATGAGGCTGAGCGAATGATGAGGAAATATTTTGAGTTGGAGACCTCATTGAAAGCCGCAATCAATTTGTCCTGTGGCGCGGTGAAGGAAATGCTGAACCGTCTCTTCAAAATCGAGGAATTATCACCCTCAGGTGATGGGGGTTGAGGAAGACGCAATAGTGAGTCGATGCTGAGCAACTTAAGGTCGACCAGTTGATTTAAAAGTGTATTAAGAACCTTGAATTCAGGGTTGAGTGTAACGGCTTCATCTTTAGAGGGAAGGCGTGTGCGAAACTCATCGAAACCCAAATAGAAAGTCTCTGGAAGGGCGACGGTGTTTTTATTTGCTTTTGAGACCAGTGAATCCACCGATTTGCGGAGTTCATCTTGAAAAACCTGTGGGGTGATGGTGTTGTCCACAGGCGCATCCAAGTCGGTTAAGGTGGATTGAAGGACGCTGAAGGCGTCGTTGTATGATGCCGATTGTTTATTAATAGCTTTCAAATTGCCCTTGCTTGGGTAGGGAATTTGCTTTTTCAGGGCATCCAGTTGTTGGACTTCAGCATTGTAAGTGGCAAGAGCCTCATCATGCGAATGAGCCGCAACTCCGGCAAAAAAGGCAAGCGATACAACGGCTATCAATACAGCTACACCGGCGGCAACGAGGAATTTGTTGTCTTTAAGCCAATTCATGGGAGGGGGATAGGGGTTTTTAATGGCAATCGTAGAGTGAAGCCATAAGCCCATGTTTCGCCGGTGGGTGTGGTGCGCTGGGTGATAATTTGGGTGCGATCGCCAGAGGTGTCAAAGAGGGTGGAGGCATCTAGGCGATTAACAAATTCATCAACAATACCAGCCGCTTCCTTATTAGGGGGATTGTCCAAATACAGCCCCTCGACATGAAGCGCCACAATGGCCGGCTGCAGGACGGGAATTGGGGGTTTCTGTTCGCGGCGGTCTACTGATTTTTTTTGAGCAACAGGCCGTGCAGCGCCTGGAAGCGTCCCTTCGATTGGGCTGAGTTTGGTGATCCAGAGAAAACGAGAAGGCATCTTAGCGCCCAGTTCTTCAAGTAGATCCGGCCAAATAGTACGCTCGGCAACAGCGGAGAGAAATGGAAGAGCATTGGCTTCGAGTTTTTTTTGCTTATCCAACGCCTGTTCTATGTCTGCAGAAAGATTCTTCAGTGAGGCGGTCTCCTTCTCTATCGTGTTGAATTTGTGCCGAATGGATCGTTCGCGGGTAGCAAAGTAGCCAAACCATAGGGCGGAAGAAAAAATTAAGAGTACAGCCGCCAGAGCGAATGAGGGAATACGACGCTTGAGGTCGATCGCTTTGACCACAGAGGGAGGGGTGAGGTTAAGCTCAACAGGGCAGTCCTTGAGGGATCTCAGGGCCAAACCGACTAGTTCCCCAATCCCGGAGGCGCAAGCTGCTGTGGCTCCGGGAATGGAACCGGGTTGGATTTCGACATTTTGGAGTGGGTTGAAGAACTCCACAGGCGCTTTGAGTTTCTCGGAGAAGAAATCCGTGGCGAAGGGAAGTTTGGCGGTGCCGCCAGCTAAAAAGACGCGGACGGGGGCGTTTCCGTTGTGGTTAGTCCTATAAAAGTTGATCGATCGCGAAATTTCCGCATGGAGTCGCGTGAGAGTATTGCGAACAACTTTGGCTATGCGCGCTTCGGTGGGATCAGCTGGCTCAGCATAAGCGCCCCCGAGGCCGACTTGGCCCTTTTCGATTTTGAGTTTTTCGGCCAGAACAAGATCCTGCTCGAACTCTTTGGCAATTGCAGCAGTAATGGTAAAGCCGGCGATCGGAATGTTGCGGCAAAACACACGGTCTCCTTCGGAAAAAACAAGGTTTGTAGAACGTGCGCCGATATCAATCACAAGTGTGCAACCGGGGAGGTCGGGCTGGTTGTAGCGAAGCGCGTTATAGAGGGCCATGGGAGCCAAATCCAGCGCCTGCACTTGCAGTCCACCTTGCTTGATGGCGGCTACAAGGTCATCCAGTTGGTCTGCCTTGATTGCAACCAAGCCCACATCCCATGTATCTCCTTGCTTCTGCCCCATGAGTTGATGGTCCCAAACAACTTCGTCGATGGGGTAGGGGACGTTTTGTTGGGCCTCAAAGGGAATGATTGATTCGACATCCTCGGCTGTTTCCCCGGGCAGTTGCACGAAGCGGGAGAAAACTGATTGCGAGGGAAGGCATGCGTAAATGGGAATCGATGACTTTGGAGACAACGAGGCGAGCATCTCTTGGATCAATGACTTCAATTGATCCGGTCGGGTGGCATCGGCCCCGGGATCCAAAATCATTTCAGCTTCCTGGAACCCAATAAGTCTCAAGCCATCTCCAGGCAAAGCCTCAAACTCGGCCATGCTGACAGTTTGCATGCCTAGGTTAAGAGTAAGAATGTGTGACGGCTTGGCCATGAACTGAGAGAAAATAGCTAAGGCGAAATTTTGGCGGGCAGGTAGTAGTCCCAAGAGAGGTTGGCAAATGGCGTTTTCTCTTTTTGTAGAACTAGGCCAGTGACGTTTGTCATCTCATCGGCTCCAGAGTCCCACCAACCCTTCTCTCCAACCACCGTTCCTTTCAGTGTGTCAATAGAAGCTAATTGATCATTTGCCGTGATGGTGATTCCAAGGTCGGTTATTGCTTGAGAAAGGGTTGCGGGAATTTTTCCGCCAAATAATTTGAGCAGAGCTTGCGGACTCACAAATGCCGCTGCATGCAATTGTCGGCCAACAGGGATATCGCTGAGAGTAATCGAACCCGTTAGCAAGACCGGCTTCCCATCAGTTTGGTGTTTCGCATTATTCAATAGAATGTAGTAATTAATCACCACATCTCCGGAAAAAGACTTCTCGTCGCGGTCAACACGTTCGAGTGAGAGATCGACTTCCAACCACTTCGCTTTGGTCTTTACTTGCTTCCGGTAGTTACTAGCGGAGATTTCAGGACTATCAAGGAAGGCAGGCTCAATTTTATTGATCTTGTAGGTCGAGGTGTCTTCGGCACAGACAATCGCGGTAAATGCAGCAATCAAAAAAATGACGGCAATGGGAGTTCCTAGGGTGGAATAGGGTTTCATGGATGGAGGTTGAGTTTAATGGAAACCGACCATGGCACATACCTGCAGCGCGTCAATGCTCACACGCGGCCCCGAAAGAACTCTATGGTCTCTCGAATTCCTTTGTCGAAATCGATCTTAGGCTCCCATCCCAACACCTCCTTGGCTCGAGTGATATCAGGCTGGCGTACTTTCGGATCATCGACAGGCAGGGGCTTGTGCTCAATTTGGCATGAGGCTCCGGTGATGCGAAGAATCTCCTCGGCGAACTGGCGGATCGTCATCTCCCGGGGGTTGCCGATATTCACCGGTTCGTGAAACCCACTCATCATGAGGCGGAAAATTCCATCGATCAGATCAGAAACATAGCAGAAGCTGCGCGTCTGCGAGCCGTCGCCGAAGATCGTGAGCGGTTGGCTGGTGAGTGCCTGTCCAATGAATGCCGGAACAACACGGCCATCGTTAAGGCGCATGCGTGGCCCGTAGGTGTTGAAGATGCGAACAATGTGGGTGTTCATCCCGTGGTAGCGGTGGTAGGCCATGGTAATGGCCTCTGCAAAGCGCTTCGCCTCGTCGTAAACACCGCGCGGGCCGATCGGGTTTACATTACCCCAATAATCCTCTTTTTGTGGGTGGATAAGCGGATCACCGTAACACTCCGAAGTCGAAGCGAGGAGAAATGCCGCGCCTTTGTCCTTGGCCAAGCCGAGGGCATTGTGCGTGCCAAGCGAACCCACCTTGAGGGTCGGAATCGGAATCTTCAGGTAGTCAATCGGGCTGGCCGGGCTGGCAAAATGCCAGACGTAGTCGACCTTGCCGGGGATGTAGATGAAATCGGTAACATCATGGCAAATGAACTTGTAGTCCTTGTTGCCAGCGAGGTGCTCAATGTTCGCAACATTCCCAGTGATTAAGTTGTCGATCGCAATGACGCGATGCCCCTCCTTCAATAGGCGATCAGTGAGGTGGGATCCTAGAAATCCCGCGCCTCCGGTGATAACGCTAGTTGGTTTTGTCGTGGATTCGCTCATGTGCTGGGGACGAAAGGAATCCTAGTTCGAGTAGGAGGCTTGAGTACCCTTGAGATTTTTCTTTTTGATCCAGGGCATGAGGCCACGAAGTCGGGCACCGGTCTTCTCGATAGGGTGCTTCTCGCCGGCTTTGAGCAATGCATTGTAGCGCTTGTAGCCGCCTTCGTATTCCTTGATCCAATCTTTTGCAAACTTGCCGGTTTGAATATCCTTGAGCGCCGCTTTCATCCGTTTTTTAACAGAAGCGTCGATGATTTTCGGGCCTACGCTGACATCGCCCCACTTGGCCGTCTCGCTGATCGAGAAGCGCATTCCAGCAATGCCGGCTTCGTTCATGAGGTCCACGATGAGTTTCAGCTCATGCAAGCACTCGAAATAGGCCATCTCAGGCGAGTAACCAGCTTCCACAAGGGTTTCAAAGCCCGCCTGAACAAGCGCCGAGGCGCCTCCGCAGAGGACGGTTTGTTCGCCAAAGAGGTCTGTCTCGGTCTCCTCCTTGAATGTGGTCTCCAACACACCGCCACGGGTGCCGCCGATGCCCTTTGCCCAGGCAAGGGCGATTTTTTTGGCATCTTTGCCAGGGTTTTGATGGATGGCAATGAGTGTCGGCACGCCCTTCCCTTCCGTGTATTGGCGGCGAACGATATGCCCTGGGCCTTTAGGCGCAACCATGATTACATTCACATTCTTTGGCGGGACGATTGTTTTGTAAAGAATGCTGAAGCCGTGGGAGAATAGGAGCGTCTTAGCGGCAGTCAGGTTGGGTTCAATGTCTTTTTTGTAGGCGGCGGCTTGCTTTGTGTCGGGAATGGCAACCATGATCACATCGGCTTGGCGCACGGCCTCATCGGTATCAAAAACCTCAAACCCAGCCTTTTTGGCAACGTCTCGGCTCTTGGAGGTGGGATACAGACCAATGATTACATTGCATCCGCTTTCTTTGAGGTTGAGCGCATGGGCGTGGCCTTGTGACCCGAAGCCGAGCACGGCGAGGGTCTTTCCTTTGAAAAGCTTAAGGTCGGCGTCTTTATCAGTATGGATTTTAGCTGGCATGTGTGGTGGTTGGTTTTAGGTATGAGAAACTAGGCAAGAATCAATTGGCGCGAGCGAGGGCTACCTTCCCGGTGCGAGTGAGTTCGCTGACGCCGAATGTTTCCATAAGGCTTAAAAATTTACGGATCTTGGCTTCCGTTCCGGTGATTTCAATAGCCAGCTTTGAGGGTTGAACATCGATAATCTTGGCTCGGAAAATATCACATATTTGCATGACTTCGGCGCGAGTCTTTGAAGTGGCGGCCACCCGTAGAAGGACAAGTTCGCGGTCGACGTACTCTTCGTCTCGGAAATCCTGCACATCGATTACGTCGACAAGTTTCACGAGTTGCTTGGTGACCTGCTCCAAAACGGCATCGTCCCCGCGAACAACAATTGTCATGCGGGAGGCTGACGGATCGAGCGTGGGTCCGACATTCAGCGAATCGATATTGAATCCACGGCCGCTGAACATGCCCGCGACACGGGTCAGCACGCCGAATTTATTCTCCACGAGGATTGAAATGGTATGA
Source organism: uncultured Spartobacteria bacterium (assembly GCA_937888355.1). GTDB lineage: Bacteria > Verrucomicrobiota > Verrucomicrobiia > Chthoniobacterales > Terrimicrobiaceae > UBA967. The sequence goes on along the minus strand of CALAPX010000129.1, from coordinate 276 downwards.
CGCATGAGGATCAAAAAGGACGGTGAGACTGCAACAGGGCAGGGAGTCCGTCAATCCTTTCCCTGTTGTTGGCGATGAAACGAAGAACATATGCGAACGAAATAATGGGAGGTGGGTGTAAAAACAAATTGGGAGAAGCCTTCCGGCTTCTCCCAATTTAGTTCAAACCTGTTCGCTAACAGGGGGGCTTATTTTTTCTTTTTCGGCGCGGCTTTCTTGGCGGCCGGTTTGGCTACTGCTTTTTTAACAGCAGGCTTTTTATCGGCGGCTTTTTTC